>CAYUNA010000035.1:0-3727 GCA_964445895.1 uncultured Saprospiraceae bacterium
AAATCAGACTTTTACGCAGCACTTAATACCGTGTAACAAAAGTTTCTTTGCATTTTTCATCCTCAAGAACCCCACCCGGGGTTGTGTAAAAAGGTAGCGGATACCTTTGTTTTATAAATAATTTAATGTACAAGTTGTTGAAAAACAGTTTTTAGTAAATATCAGGTATCTGCTACCTATTCGTTTTTCGACCTTTTTACACAACCCCCATTATTTTTTATTGGAGGTCGAAAATTTGCAATTTTCTCCCTCCTTAATAACCTTAGAATCGTATTAGAAACAATAAAATAACTGTTTTTACAAAAAAGACTCAATGGATTTCGGATTCCATTGGGTCTTTTTTGTAATTTTCGGTTTTAAGAAAAGCAGGGTGGGGTTCAGTCCATATAAGCCGCTGATAATCAAATTACAATGTGCATTAAAGTCCATTGTCCTACACAAGAAAAACTAAATTATATGATTGATATAGAACAAAATAAGAACGAAGATTACATGAAATGGTTGGTGGGACGCTTGAATCACCGATTGGTTAAAATTAGACTTGGCGGTGGTACAAAGCGTATCGAAAAACACCATGCGAAAGGGAAAATGACGGCTCGTGAGCGCATTGAATATTTGATTGATGATGGTACCGAAACGTTGGAAATTGGCGCATTTGCAGGCTATGAAATGTACGAGAAGGAAGGTGGTTGTCCTGCAGGTGGAGTAGTCGTGAAAATCGGTTATGTGGCGGGACGGCAGTGTATGATTATTGCAAATGATGCGACGGTGAAGGCGGGGGCGTGGTTTCCGATAACGGCGAAAAAAAATATGCGCGCGCAGGAGATTGCGATGGAAAACCGCTTACCGTTGATTTATTTGGTGGATAGTGCGGGCGTTTATTTGCCGATGCAAGATGAGATTTTTCCAGATAAAGAGCATTTTGGACGAATGTTTCGCAACAACGCGAAGATTTCCGCAATGGGAATTCCTCAGATTTCGGCAATTATGGGCAGTTGTGTAGCAGGTGGCGCGTATTTGCCAATTATGTCAGACGAGGCGTTAATTGTGGAAGGAACCGGTTCGATATTTTTGGCAGGTCCTTATTTGGTGAAAGCGGCGATTGGGGAGACGGTGGATAAAGAAACTTTAGGAGGCGCGACGACGCAGTGTGATATTTCGGGCGTGACCGATTATAAAATGAAAGATGATGCCGAATGTCTCGATACGATTCGGGATTTGGTGGATAAATTTGGGCATCACCAAAAAGCAGGATTCGATAGAGTAGAAGCCAAGCCACCAAAGGAAGACGAGAAAGAAATTTTTAAAATCTTTCCAGAAAATCCAGCAAAACCGTACAAAACGGAAGAAATTTTAAAGCGATTGGTTGACGATTCTAAGTTGACTTATTATAAGAAAGGTTACGGAAAAACCATCACTTGTGTGTATGCGCGAATTGATGGTTGGTCAGTCGGTATCGTGGCAAATAATCGGCAAGTAGTGAAAAACGCGAAGGGTGAGATGCAATTTGGTGGTGTGATTTATTCTGATTCTGCGGATAAAGCAGCGCGCTTTATTATGAATTGCAATCAGAAAAAAATACCGTTGCTGTTCTTGCATGACGTGACTGGATTTATGGTGGGTACAAAGTCGGAACATGGCGGAATCATTAAAGATGGGGCTAAAATGGTAAACGCAGTATCCAATTCGACCGTTCCAAAATTCACAGTCGTCATGGGGAATTCTTATGGTGCAGGAAACTATGCGATGTGCGGAAAGGCATATGACCCCCGCTTGATTGTGGCTTGGCCGACAGCAAAAATCGCGGTGATGGGCGGCGCACAGGCGGCGAAAGTATTAACCCAAATTCAAGTCTCCTCCCTCAAAAAGAACGGTGAAGCCCCTGACCCGGAAGCGGAAAAGGAATTATTCGATACCATCAAAACCCGCTACGACGAACAAACGCAACCCGAATATGCGGCGGCACGCTTGTGGGTGGATGCGATTATTGACCCGTTGGAGACGCGGAAGTGGATTTCGATGGGGATTGAGGCGGCGAATAATGCGGAGGTGGAGCAGTTTAATGTTGGGGTGTTTCAGGTGTAGTTTTTTGAAAATCGTTTTTATCCTTCAATATCTCATTGGGGCTATATCAAAAGACAATTTTTCTCGTTGAGAGAAAAATTATTAAAATCCCTTTCTAAAAACGTAAAAAACTAACTCTATATGGTATTAAATCGAAAACACCTATAGAAAATTACCTCGGCTTAAAACCCGACTCACAACAACATCTATGAAAATAATAGCAAAAACCCTCCAATCCCTCGAAAACGTCCTCGCTCAAGAAATCGAGGCAATCGGCGGAAAAAACATCCAGGTTTTAAAGCGAGCAGTGCAGTTTGAGGGCGACTTAAAAGTCTTGTATCGCGCCAATCTGGAACTGCGGACAGCGGTGCGGGTATTGGTGGCGTTCACGGAATTTCGGACGAAGCATGAAAACCATCTGTATGGCAAAATCATGGAAATTGACTGGGCAGAACACATCGATATGGACGATACTTTTGCGATAGATGCAGTGACCAAATCGCAGTACCTTGACCACTCTAAGTATCTGGCACACAAAGTAAAAGACGCGATTGTTGACCAATTTAGAAACCGTTTTGGAGAACGACCGAGCGTGGATGTTCGCAATCCGACGGTACGACTGAATGTGTTTTTGAATCATGATAATGTCTGTAAAATCAGCTTCGATACTTCCGGCGTGCCGCTACACAAGCGGGGCTATCGGATGGATAGCATGGAAGCTCCGATTAATGAAGTTTTGGCGGCGGGCATGGTGCTATTGTCGGGCTGGGAACGCGACTGTGATTTTGTAGACCCAATGTGTGGGTCAGGCACGATTCCAATTGAGGCGGCAATGTATGCCCACAATATCCCACCGAACATCAATCGAACCGAGTTTGCCTTTCAAAAGCGACGAAATTTTGATGCGGAACTGTGGGCAGAAGTGCAGGCAGAAGCGAAGGCGCGGATTACGGATTTTGAGCATAAAATCTACGGTTTTGACCGCGATTTTGAAGCAGTAAACATTGCGGAAGGAAATGCTGAAAAAGCTGGTTTAGACGGCATGGTGACGTTTCAGCGCAAAGCTATTGAGGTCTTAGAACCTACCGCTGACAAAGGTGTTATGGTCATGAATCCGCCGTACGATGAGCGACTGCAAGTATCGGATATTGTGGCGTTTTATAGCATGATTGGTGATCAATTGAAGCAAAAATTTGGCGGCTGGTCGGCTTGGATTATTTCGTCTAATAAAGATGCGTTGAAGCGGGTAGGATTGCGACCTTCGCGGAAAATTGCGTTGACGAATGGTTCATTGGATTGTAAATTTCACCGTTTTGATATGTATGCGGGGTCGAAGAAAGCGAAGTATCAAAAAAAGGAGGAATAAATGCTTAATGTTGGCATTAATTTAGCCTTTTGTTTTAGACTAAATCATGGTGATTTTAGAAATCACTATGATTTTTTAAAATCACAATGATTTTCATTTTTAAGAAAAACTATAAAAAAGGAATGAAAAAGCAAATATTTTTCTGGATGCTGTTGTTGGCATTGATTTATTCGTTGGGATGGAAATTGAATGATAGTTCCGCAAGAATGGGCGATGGATTGCCGTCGTTGTTATTGATTGGGGTTATTTTTATCGTTATTTTTATGGCGGTTCGACGGATATTGCGAGAAGGGTAGG
>CAYUNA010000035.1:3827-14811 GCA_964445895.1 uncultured Saprospiraceae bacterium
CTCACGTATCGCTGCTGCCAATTTAGCCAACTCGGCATGCTCCATTTTGACCAATTCATTTTGCCAACTCAAATCTTTCATCTCATTCATCGGTACAAGGTGAATATGCGCATGTGGCACTTCCAAACCAGCAACTACAACGCCTACTCGTTCACACGGAACAACCTTTTTGATGGCAATCGCAATTTGTTTTGCGAAAGGTAATAGCTTTGCTAAAATATCATCTTCTACATCAAAGATATAGTCTGTTTCCTTTTTAGGTATAACCAAAGTATGCCCCTTCATCTGCGGACGAATATCTAAGAAAGCGAAGCAGTCCTCAGATTCGGCAATCTTGTGGCAAGGAATTTCTCCGTTGATAATTTTTGTAAAAATGGACATTTTTTACTGGTTGATGGCGGACGGTTCACGATGGACGGTCACGACAATTAAAAGAATTTTTATAGAGAAATATCGACTACTTCAAATTGTAAATCGCCACGTGGGGTAGTGATAACGGCGACTTCACCTACTTTTTTACCCAAAAGACCCTTTCCCATTGGAGAGCTGATAGAAATCTTTTTGGCGCGCAAATCTGCTTCTGCTTCTGATACCAATTTGTACGTCAATTTAGCACCATTCGCTTTATTTTTAATTGTGACATTACACAACAATCGTGCTTCTGAAGTATCCAATTGACTTTCGTCGATGATACGAGCATTGGCGATAGACATTTCCAATTCGTTGATTTTCATTTCCAACATGCCTTGTGCATCTTTGGCGGCATCGTATTCTGCATTTTCTGAAAGATCACCTTTTTCACGAGCTTCGGCAATAGCAGCAGAGGCTTTCTGGCGTTCTACTGTTTTTAATTGAGTTAATTCAGCATTGATTCGGTCGTAGCCCTCTTGTGTTAAATAGACGTATTTTGACATAATTGATAATTATTTTGTATTAAAATTTTCTCCAGTTTCAATTCGATTTTGTATCCAAAATGAAATTTGAACAGTGATGTATTTCCAGTAAAATTTGTTGAAAAATCTAAACGGGAGAGAAAATACAGGTTTTAGAAAAAGATTAGTTTTATTTAAGGAACGCGAAGTAAATAACTTAACATTCTTGAGAGGATATTTTGTTCTCATTTTTCACTTTGAAAATGCTCATTATATCAACATAAATCGCAGTTTCAAAGTAAAAACTAAGACCAAACTTTCTCTCTCAAAAATGTCAATTTATTTATTTCGCGTTCCTAAGGTAAAAGCAGGTTAATTTATCATAATCTAAAAAGCAAAAACGCTTTCACCATAAAGGTGAAAACGTTTTTACTATTAACAATGCAAAGATAAGACTTTTGTCTATCTTTTCCAAAATTATTATTTTGAAAGACTACTTCTCTGACTTTGCTACGCGCTCTTTTACTAAGTTGATGCGGACAGACAAATTGTGTGTACCATCATAAACATCAGTAGCACGGTAACCGTAATCAATAGCAATGCGAGGAGCATTATCTTCTTTATTGACAGGTACAGCAAGCGTAACACCTGCAGCCGGGCCAGAGTAAATAGGTTGTTCAGTACCGCCTTCGGCTGTATGACCAAAATCATGACGGTAACCACCACGAATCATTACCAGTTTATTGAAAGCATACTCTACACCTCCACCAATTTGGTCTTGAGAAAATGCATTAGAAGTATAATTTCCAACTACAGTAATTCGGTGTTCTGCGCCTACATAAAAATCCAAAGAAGCACCAATGTTCAACATAGACTGCAACTCGAATTCTTCTGCACGTTGTTCAACCGATAAATCAATATTATCAGCACCATTGACAAAAGAACCTGCACTGATAAGACCATCACCTTCAAAAGCCATACGGCCACCGATGTTTCTTAAAGAAATACCGAATTTGAAGTTGTCTTGGTCACCAGTTACGTACTGTACACCTGCGTCCAAAGTAACGGCACTAGCTCTTGCATCGCTAATGGTTTCAGAAACTACGCGTGCAGTAATACCAACAGAAACTTTGTTCTCAAAAATATGAGAGTAAGACAAGCCCAAGTTGAAAAAACTTGGAGAAAATGTCGCACCCGTACCTTCTGGTTGGTCAACAGTAGTAATATTAATATCACCAAAATCTAAAGCCATCAATGTAAGACCGAACGAACCGTTCTTACCAATGGACTGAGCCAAGCCTACGGCGTTCATGTTGATATCTGTACCTTTTAAGTATAAGGCACTACCCAAAACTATTTCGGTACCAGATACGCGGGCAAGTCCCGCAGGATTGAGGCGAATTGCCTCTACGCCACTAATCATGGCAGTCGTCATCGTGTGCAATCCTGCACTACGCGCCCAAGGGTTCATCAGTAGCTCATAAGCACCTGCTTCTCCTTGTCTGTCTGGATTACCTGCTTCCGCAGTTGTTGTAAAACCAATCAGGACGAACGTTAAAAATATGTATAATAGCTTATTCATAAGTTTCAAAAATTAAATGATTGATTCGAATGACTGATTATTTTGATTGATTCAATTGACTTGATTTTGTTGTAAGACATAATTAAGTTAATTGAATCAATCGAAATAATCAATTATCGATATAATTTACAGACCAGAGGCATCAAATTTGTTGTTGATACCAAACCATTTGATGGTTCGTTCTCCCCAACCAATTGCCGTTGCATCAACGTGCATCAAATAGACACCGCTGGAAACGTTAATTCCTTTGTTGTTTTTCAAATCCCATTCGATGTCTGGAATAATCTGATTAGATGGAATTCCAGAGCCTTGTGCGTTAGTTGGAACTTCATCACGATTATATCGTCGAATAAATTTACCATCTAAAGAGTAGATTGTTACAATACATTTAGCTGGCAAGTTTGTGATTTTAACCACACCATCATTACGCTGTGTTTCATATTCTGAATAAGCGTAGTATGGATTTGGTACAACATTAATCTGATCTAAAGCAGATTCAATAGTTTCGTCTGTCAACTCATCTGCTTCCACTCCTTCCAAAGAAAAGCGGTAAGTTGGGTAGCCGTTGAATTCACCTGTACCAACTTTAACTTGGTATGGATTATCCACTCGCACCTTCATAATCATATCATTCGGAATCAATCCGTTTGCATAAGATAGCATGCTCACACCCGGTGGCAATAATGGCAAACCTGACCATTGTACACGTTTCAATGCAGATACTGGAGAGAATTGGTTAGACTGACGCTCAGGGTCTAAACGAGAGTGCAAGTCTTCACAACGGTCATATTTTTGACCATCTACATAAATCCAGTGTTGACCACCAGTAACGAAGTCAAAGATAGTTGGCTGATTGTCTGGGAAATCAGGCAATAAATTCAAGTAAGGTTGAGATGTTGGATTGAACATCATGTCACGACCTGTTGGTCGAATAACAGGTGTACCATTGTCATCCAATTGTGAACCTGTGTAGTATTGAGTCAAACCATTTGATTCGTCATAAACAGAGTTTTCACCGAAGAAAACGTTCAATCGCTCTCCTGTTTCAACATCTACAGCATAACCTGGGAACCAACCCATACCTTCACGAGTACCAGTCTCGTTACCATCTACCCACATTTCATTATCTGGCATTGGCATACCATCTGGTCCGGCTTCTTTTCCTACAGATGGTGCAGCTCGGGTCTGCATATGCAATCGGTCACCTTCTGAGGTAGCAGTTGCACCAGCAGGTGTAGGGAATGTATTGTACTCTGGAGTACGCATTTCAACGATAACGCAACGACTCCATTTGCTTTTGTCAGAAGTAAAGACGATGTCAATATTTCTAAGTTCTGGCAAAAAGTCACGTGCAGTGTTTGAAACCAAACCACCATTAGGTTTCCAATTTGGAGATAAGTAACCACCGATTGGGTTGGTTGCTCGATTTCGGAAATCACCCAATAAGAATGGGAAAAAGTATCCGTCACCAATATTGGTCAATGCTTGGAATGGGTCAAGGTCTACTGCACCACCCAAATCTGTATCTGCATAATCATAAACTTGCGTAGAGATTGCAGGATAGAATGGCGAGACTGGATAATCTCCAATACCTGGAGCCCATTCATCTGGCAATGCATTGAACCACTGAACTTGATTTTCGTTCAAATATTCAACCTGTGCTCCAATAGCACCATTAGAACGGTCAGCATTTACACCAACCTCTTCAGTTTGTCCGATACCAACAGTGATACCCAACTCTGCCAAAACCTGGTCGTTGAAAGTTGAAATATCTCCATCAGATTGAATCACCAACGATGGGTCGTTCAAATCAGTCAATACCCAACGAACATCTTCGTCCAATTCTGTATTGCCCATATTTTCATCAACAAAAGTAATTTGGTAGTCACCATTTTTTACTTCTAAAGGATTGTAAATTTGAACTTCGATTGGTCCAGCACCGTCTTCATAATCAATGACACCATCAAATGTGCTTGGGTCATCTTGATCATCAAATTGGTCTGTTTCACCAGCTGCAAACATACGGTCGCGAGTTTCATCAGTAATCTCAACAAAGTTGCCACCGACACCAACACCATCAACACGAGTAATTGGTGCACCAGTACCGTAAGATGCGTTCAAGGTCTTATCAGTGATTGGACGAGGAATTACTGTGTAATAACCCAATCCTGTGCTTCTATCTCCTACATTACCACCACCAATAATGGCTGGCAATTTTTGACCAGTTCCTTCTACTGGGTCAAACGGTGCAAATTCATTATAACCATACGCTCTTACAGTATAGAAGTATTTTCTATGATTGATCAAACGAGTATCACCACTTGCAAATGCATCTGTAGTAATCTGGAACGTGTGACGAATACCTTGGTCAGCTCCGTCTACAATCAAGTCTGGAACCAAAATTGGCTCTGTAATGAAATCCGGGTTGTCTTCTTCGTTGACATTTTCCCAGTTGTATAGTTTCGTAATACCATTATTGACATCTACTTGCTGAATCAATCGCGCTTTATCTGGATCCGTCAATTCGTCCGAACCAACTTGAGGTCCTTTCAATTGATAGATTAAATATCCTTCAAATTGATATGCTTTCAATGTGTCTGGTAAATCAGCAGGTGCAAATGCATCTACTTCAAAGTATTCTTCACCTGTATTGTTTGTCAAGAAAGAAAGTGTATCGTTTGATAATACACAAATAATTTCTCTATCCAATTCTACCCAATCCGCATCTGGTGCGTCTGGACCTTCATTCAAGTCAAAACAGTTATTGAACAATGCTTGTGCAGTTTCATCTGCAAACAATAGAGTATTCAACTTCGGACAAGGATAAACCTGGTCAGCAACCCATACAACTCCAATAATCAATTCATTTACGGCACCTGGCTGTAATTTGAATGGACCAGAAGCCTGAATCGTACGACGGTCAAGTGGGTCTAATGGTTGTGCACCATCGTTTGGATGACAACAAGACCAATCCGTAGACACCACTCCATTTGGTGGAGAAGGGAAGGCAAAATTGATAGGAACAGTACCTTCTTGGTAGCCATCACCACCAAATTCGAATGGAGAACCATCTCTCCATGAACCAGATAAGTATCGGTAATATTCAATAGCTGAGCCTGGATCTTCTGTCCCTGGAGGTTGACCTTGTTGGCTTCTGTTGTAATAAGTAAAAGAAGACATTCCGATTTCATTTCGATCTTCATCCAATGGTCCACGGAAATAATCAATACCTACAATTGGAATGTTTGTACCGTAAGTTGGTACACCATCACAAGAAATACCAGAAATACCATCCGCTGCATCTGCATTGTAGATATAAGCAAGGCTTCGTGCAGTATCACAACCTACAAAGTCATCATTCGCACAACCCAAATCAGCATCGACCCACATCGCAAAGTAAGTAGAGTCAATATCCTCATCGGCACGGTTAATCAACTTGTAACGTTGGAAAGTCATGTTGTTAATTTCGTCATCACTTGCATAAGCAAATGCTTGAACTTGTACTTCCATCTGGATTTTATCACCACCAGATTCACCGTGAATGTTACCAAAATCACCGCTATCATTATAAATCCAGAAAATCATCTGGTCTGGCGGAGGAGGTAAGTTTTCTAAATCTTTACAACCAACAATTTCAATAATTGGAAAATCACCATCTAATGGGTCATAAACGCCATCCTCTGATTCATCCCAAAAACCAGCCAATCCCTGAGTGGTTTGAGGTAATGGAAAACCAGCAGTTTCTTCAAAATACTGATTTGCACGACCTGGCCAACCTTTTACACCAGCTGGAATTTGATCTTCTGTGTAAGGAACACCATTTTCTGTTTGTTGTCGCAAAAGAAATTTATGTTCTTCAATTTCTTGACTTGTCACAACGAAGAATCTATCCCAGTCGTCACAAATCTCTTTATCTGTTGCCCCTGTGTCTGGGTCAATTGGACCAGCCCAGAAATCACTGTCACTTCCGTTGTTACCGTAAGTCTGAGCAGCAACTTTCAAGTTACCCCCTGGGTCAAGTCCCCCTAACCATACTGCACCTGCAAAGATGGATGAAACGGGCGTTTCATCATTGGCTACCTTTGGTACAATGTAAGAACCATTCGTACGGTCCCACCAAACGTCACCCCCGTTATTCAAACGAGCACGGACGTTGTTTACATCTTGGTCAATATTTCCTTGAGCAGTTGTACAATCTACCCGAAAATTGACTGGCCTATTATCGTGCGCTGCTTGTCCTTCACGGTCTGGTGTTTTGTAAGCTTCCGCCGAAAACACAAACGTCAAAGCAAAAAGTGCAATAAGCCCAATTTTTAATTTACGCATGTTAAAACAATTTTTATGATATAATAATATTAGTGTCAATGTAAAAAGTATATTGGTGTATTTGTGTATAGGTATATTGGTCGGCTACAAAATGAATCGGAACACCTAACCAATATACCGATACACCAATATACAAATACACCAACAGTTTTAAAAGTCAAATGTCATACCTACGAACATTCGACGTGGTAAGCTAAAGAAGTTTGGATTCAATACCCGTGTTTGGTAAGAAGCCAAATATGCATCTGCTCGTGCTCCAAATGTAGCTGCTCGATTTTGTCCTAATGGAGAAATCAACCAACCATCATCCGTAGGAGAACCCGTTGCATTATAAACGTTAATGATGTTACGAGTATCCAACAAATTAGAAACCCGGAAGAAGACATTCATATTTAATGGACGTCCTGCACCTGGCTTAGTCAACGTGAAAGATTTGTCGATACGTAAGTTCAAAGATTGTGTCCAAGGCAAACGAGAACCATTGACAGAACCAAGTGTACCCGCTCCTGTAAATTCAGCAGTTACGTCTTGCTCTCGGGTATATGGACGACCAGAAACTGCAGTAAACTGCAAGTTGACTCCAGTGTTTGCCAAAACATCTACGCCACCAATTGTTGGTCCGTTGTATTGCTTGCCAGAACCATATCGGTAATCCGCATTGACTACAATTCGGTGTCTTTCATCAAAGCTCAATGGAGACAATATCCGAACAATTCTGTTTTGTCCATTGTTACGAGAAGATTCTGCGTCAGAACCTGTACCATCAGCAAATTGCAAAGTATAAGCAATATTCAATTGGATATTACCTGTTCGACGTAAGTCGTAAGAAGCAGAAAATCCTTTAACTGTACCAAAATCCAAGTTGTCAAAAGTCTCATACTCTCCAAGTACTGGAATCTGGAAGTAAGAACGTGCCTGAATCATATCCCGCAATTCTTTATAGTATGCACTTAATTTAATTGCAGAAGAATTAGACAATTTCTGTTGGAAACCAATCTCGTAATCAATTGTTTTCTCAGGTCGTAAGTTTGAGTTGTTTCTCAAACCAGCCTGATTCCAGTAATAATAACGTGCTGGGTTTACAAAAGAGTTTGATGGTGGACGTTGTACCAACACATCATAGTGTGCAAAGAAGTTTGCCTCATCCGAAATAGGGAATGAGAATGCCAAACGAGGCATTACATTAATCTGTGGCGTGTAATCTTCAAATGTCAAATCTGTATCAAATCCAACATCCTGAATGTCTGCACCAGGTGAAGTCAATCGTGGACTTACAACCGTCGAACCAAAAATATCAGAACCATCGTTAGCTTGTGTACCATCTGGGAAAAACCAGATGTCACCATCACGGTAAGCTTGTACTTCATCAGTATCATCTACGGTATATACTGCAAAGTCATCTCCGATATTACCTGGACGTTCTGCAGTAACAGTAGGAAGCGCATGGAAATCATCAGCAGTTGTAATTTCATACAAAGAATAAGGGTCTTTCAACACTTTTGTATTGGCATCAAAGCGGTCAACCCGCAATCCTAAACGGAAGATGATGTCTTTGTATTTAAATTTATCTTGAACGAAAACTGAAGCATAGTTTGGTTCAAAAGCAGCTACTGGGAAAGTACGAACTAATCCAGATTCATCCGTTGCTGTAAAGAAATCATCGAAAGTAACGTTATCAATTTTGTTACCTAAGTAGTCATATCCAAAGTATCGAGTGATGTTTTGATTCAACAACTCTGTTGCGGTAAACATATCCAAAGTCAAGTCATCAGGACTCAATCCTTGAACATTGACAAATTCCCATAATTCTTGTCCCGTTACTTCACGAATTTCGCGGAAAAATTTCGTAGAAGATGGGTCTGGTTGATTTGGTAATGGTGCAAAAATACCTACTGTATAAGTAGTATCTATTCCCATTACATCCATAGTACCAAGCTGATTCGTTGAATCCAAGCCAACACCGTTCAAGTGTGTATTGGCTAAATCATCCGCCAAATCCCACAATTCGTAAGGATTAATTCGGTAGTTACGGTTTTTACGTTGCTCGTACAAAAATCCGAATTGGATGTTGTGACGACCACCTCCTTCAGGAACCAACTCAAAAGAACCATTGATATTTGCAGTAATGGTTACTTCTTCTGCCTTATTGAAATTGTTGTAAACAGAACCAACATTAGTATAAAAACCGAATACATTAGTCAATGGACCATTGATTCGACCATTTACAATATCTAACCCTTCTAAACTAAGAGCAGGGTCTGTATTGGCAGCCAAAATTTGATTGGCGTATGTTCCTAAAATAGGATTATTACCTGACGCTACAAATGCATCTTCTGCATTAACGTTAAAGGTTTCTGACCAGTCCGTTTGACGAGCAGAAATCGTATCAATTAAAATAAATGGAGTCCATTCATTGTTGAATTTTCCAATATATCCATAACCAAATAAATCATCACCATGGCGAGGGTCACCAACTTCTGTATTTCGTTGTTCATAACCAGCTTGGATAGTGTAAGAAGCATTTTGAATCAAAGCCGCTTTTGTTGCTTTATCTGCACCTTCTTCACTTTGCAAACTATTACCAGCACCAATTCTATGACGGAAACGAACATTTGCCCGGTACCGATTGTCCATGTTTGTTGGATTGGTATAATTGTTGAAAATCCGCCAGCTACCCGAACCACCTGGTAAAAATAAATTATCCGAGTTTGTTGTTGGTGTAAACTGATTGTTTTCGTCGTTATAAGTACCTGTAACTGACACATCTATGGCATCATTTACTTTGAAATCCAATTTAGCTGTAAAGTCTAAGTTCTCTCGACCCTCAAAAGGATTGTAATCCAATACATCCCAATCTTCATCTGTTAAAAACGTAGCGGATGGTACAAAAGTAATACTACCTGTATTAGGGTCAACTACCTGAGAAAGAGGATTTGCCTGCAAATTAGCCAACACATCATCTTTTACTAAATAACGGTCTAAAGCTGGTGGATCATCATCATCTTGAGTCAAATATTGAGCAGAAATACGGAAACCCAAAATAGATTCGCCTGTTTTCTTTTTAATAATCGGACCACTCAAGTTAAGTGCGCCAAGTGTGTAGTTGTAATTGTCAAAAAGCTGAGAAGTCTCTACTTCAAATCCTCCAGAAAATTTGCTAGAAGGGCCCTTTGAAGTTAACGAGATAATACCACCCGTCACATCACCATACAAAGCCGGAACTCCACCTGTGATAATCTGTAATTGGTCAATATCTTGCTGAGGAAGCGACCGACCAGAAATTCGGATACCATCCAAAAAGTAGTTGGTTGCATTACTTCGCGAACCACGAATACTCAATGCTTCGCCTTCATCTGCTGAAGATACACCTGCCGTAGCAGCTGCCAAGGCATTGACACCCCGTACTGGACGACGTTTGATTTCGTCACTCGTTAAAGTCGCTCCTTGAGTCGTGTTGTCCTGCTCGACTAATGGAACTTCATAACCAATAACAACCACCTCTGTCAAGTCAATACCTTGTGTCAATTGAACATTCAAAGTATTCGATTTTTCTGCATAAATAACTACGCCTGTAATTCTTTTTGAAGGAAAACCAACGTAAGATACTTCGACATCGTAAGTACCTGGGTCAATTGGAGTAAAACTGTATACTCCGTCAAAATCTGTTTCGACACCCGTAATCAATACATCATTTTTGTAAAGTGCTACACTTCCATAAATGACTGGATCTCCAGTGTCTTCTTCGACAACCTTTCCTGTAAGTGCTGTCTGTGCCATCATTGCACTTCCAAACAGTAGGAAACCGAAGGTGAGTAGTAAATAACGTACCATAAAAATCTGAGTTTTTAATGTTTTTTTTCTTAAAAAAAATAAGTGAATCAGCGAGAACACGCAATATTAGTGAAAAAGGTAATCTTATCAAAAAAAAATGGAAAGGGCTTGTCTAAACCCTGACAAAGTTTGTCTGATAAAACACCTCATTCGTCTGTGTAAAGGCTTAGTATTTTCTCGCTAAAAATACTGCTTAGGAACGCGAATTAAATAAACTTCGGTTCTTGAACCAGCAGATTTTGGTTTCATTTTGTGCTTTGAACATCCGATTTATGTTGATATAATGAGGATTTTCAAAGTGCAAAATGAGCGCAAAAAATGCCTTCAAGAATCGAAGGTTATTTAGTTCGCGTTCCTTACACATGAGCTTGAC
>CAYUNA010000036.1:0-14752 GCA_964445895.1 uncultured Saprospiraceae bacterium
AAGACCAAACTTTCTCTCTCAAGAATGTCAATTTATTTATTTCGCGTTCCTTAGTTTGTACTAAGGTGCAGGATTTGGAATTGCCTCTTGCACAGCTTCAATCTCTTTCAAGACTTCCGCCGACAGTGTAATTTCCGCACTACTTATATTTTCTTTTAATTGCACCAATGATGTCGCACCAATGATATTACTCGTTACGAACGGACGGTCATTCACAAAGGCTAAGGACATTTGAGCTGATGTCATGCCATGTTTTTCGGCAATTTCAATATATTTTGTTGTTGCGTCCCAACATTGCTGACTGTTGTAGCGAGCAAATTTTTTGTATTTATTAATACGGTCGCCTGGTTTGTCCGCTTTTTTATGAAATTTTCCACTTAACAAACCAAAACCCATCGGGGAATAAGCGAGTAAACCAACTTTTTCCCGCATCGAAATTTCTGAAAGTCCAACTTCAAAAGTACGATTTAGTAAACCATAAGGATTTTGAATGCTTGCGCAACGAGGCAAATCGTGTTTAACTGATTCATTTAAAAATCGCATCACTCCCCAAGGAGTTTCATTGGAAACCCCAAAATGTCGAATTTTTCCAGCTTTTACCAGCTCTTGCATTGTTTCCAAAATTTCTTGAAAATTATCCTTCCATTTTTCATCAGGGTTATGTTTGTAACCACGTTTGCTAAAAAAGTTAGCGTTTCTTTCTGGCCAATGCAATTGATACAAATCTACATAATCCGTCTGCAAACGTTTTAAACTACCTTCCAAAGCAGTGCGAATTGATGCAGGTTTAAAATCTAAAGGGTCACGCAAATAATCAATACCAGGAGATGGACCAGTAATTTTTGTAGCTAAAATAATATCCTCGCGGTCGGTTCTGTTTTTAAGCCAAGTCCCGATAATTCGCTCGGTACTTCCTTGTGTTTCAGCTCGACCTGGTACGGAATACATTTCTGCGGTATCGATAAAATTGATTCCATTTTCGAGGGCATAATTGAGTTGTGCATGTCCTTCTGCTTCGGTATTTTGTTCTCCAAAAGTCATCGTACCGAGGCAAATTTTACTAACCTTCAAATCGGTTGTTCCGAGTGTATTAAATTCCATATTGTATTTTTTATCCAAAAAGAGATATTTTATAAAAAAAGGTCATTTCAAACCAACCAAATTAATTTTAAGTATCTCTTTAAAAAAAAGAAGCTAAATTTTGAAATAATTGGCAAAAGATTTGCAATTGTTAAAATAAATAAATAGCTAAATTGTAACTTTTCACTTTTTTCTACGTCTAAAAAGCGAATATTTTGTTTACCCCTATTGAATTTACAATCAAACAAGATTATATTTTGTCAAAGGGTTAAAAAAAAAGTTTTTGCTATTAAACATTTCACGAACTAGTTCGTTCACTTATTAAATAGCAGTTTCAACCAAATAAAACCACAAAGTTTAAAGATTTCATACAATTAGTGAGAGTAAATAGCGGACGGCACATCCACGTTGGATGATGCCGTCGTTTTTTTGGTCACGGTCTTAGGAAACAAAAAAAAGCGGTTGGAGGTTTTACACTTCCAACCGCTTTTTAAATTGAATAGGTTTTAAATTTAAAAGAGTTTCCCTTGCCCTAAGTCGAAATCAACGGTATCTCCCGCTTTCAACTTTTGTGCTTTGACCGCTTCGGCTTTTGCTTTAGCGGTCGCTACCTTTTTTTCGTCCACAATTTCTTTCACGGAAATCAACTTATAATCCGACAGTTTATTACCTAAAGCTTTCCAACCTTTCACATCAATAAACTCTGTCAGGTTCAAGTCCTCCTCAATTTTCCCTTCTTTTGTTTTATAGCCATATTTCACTTTGGGAGCTTCATCTATCGTCACGTAATACAATTTTGACGAGCGATGTTCTGTAATAAATGGATATTTTTGTTTCTGTTTGTTCGTTTCTACCTGAAAACGTTTGACCATCGTCCAGCCTTTATTACCATCGTGATAAATTGCACTGATGACCATTTTCGGGTCAAATTTTCCGATAAAGGAAATCCCCTTTGCCTCATACCGATTTGACAATTCGTAGTCGGTTAATTCATAATTGCCATCTTTATAAATAATTAAAATCTGTGCACCGGTATCAAATGCGCCGAGGAAAGTGCCCCGTTCTTCTGTATTCAAACGACCGCTAACGTTATCCATCCAGATTTTCAATGCGCCCAGAGTTGATTGTCCGACTTCTACTTGAGTCACTTTTCTAATCGGGTAGCGAGTTACGATATTTCCTTGCGAGCCCCGTCCTTTAATTGCCAATTCACCAAAATCGTAGTCAAAAACTTTCTTTTTTGCACCACAGCCCTGTGATAATTGGATGTTGACGACCTCTGCTTCTCCGTTTGGATTAGCCGTAAAATAGATACATTTTGAGTTTTTCTCTCCCTTCGTCAAATCATAATCTTTATCTCGCGTAATTGCCTTGACATTGAATCTTTTGGCCATTGTACGTCCAGATTTTCCATCAATATACATCATATTATAGGTAGTCCGTTCGTCGCCTTTTTTCCAAACAGCGACATGTAAAATATTCTTACCTACGAATACTTTATCGCTTATTCTGACTACTTTAAATTTGCCATCTTTCAAAAACACAATTACATCATCAATATCGGAACAATCACAGATAAATTCGTCTTTTTTCATATTGGTTCCAACAAAACCTTCTTTACGATTGACGTATAACTTGGCATTATTGGCTGCAACCGCTGTGACTTTTATGGATTCAAAAGAAGTAATTTCCGTACGCCGTTCTTTTCCTTTTCCATATTTTTTCAATAAATTTTCAAAATAAGCAATCGAATACTCCGTCAAGTGTGCCAAATTGTGCATCACTTCTTTCAAGTTTTCTTCGATTTCTAAAATCTTTTCATCTGCTTTGAACTCATTGTATTTTGAAATTCGTTTGATTCTAATTTCGGTTAAACGAACAATGTCTTCTTCGGTTACATCGCGCATCAATTGAATTCGCTTGTCGCCTTTTTTTGCGGGAAAGCTTGGGGTTCCAACGTATTTTTTTAATTCCTTATCAATAGTTTCAATTACGGCTTCCCAAGTTTCACATTCTTCAATTTCTCGATAGACTCGATTGGTAATAAAAATCTTTTCGAGGCTTGCCATATGCCACTTTTCCTCTAACTCTGCCTTTTTGATTTCCAATTCCCATTTGAGTAGCAATTTGGTATTTTCAGTACAGGTTTTTAGAATGTCATTAACCGTTAAAAAATGTGGTTTATCTTCAATAATCACACAAGCATTTGGAGAAATTGACACCTCACAATCCGTAAAAGCATACAAGGCATCCATAGTCACATCGGGCGATACGCCAGGTGCAACATCCACAATAATCTCAACATCTGCGGCAGTATTATCTGTTACTTTTTTGATTTTAATTTTTCCCTTATCGTTAGCTTTAACGATGCTATCCATCAACGATGTTGTCGTCACAGCATAAGGCAACTCCTTAATCACTAAGGTGTTTTTGTCCTTTTTTTCAATTCTTGCTCGGACTTTTATCTTTCCACCACGCTTTCCTTTATTGTATTCCGTCACATCAATCATCCCACCCGTTTGGAAATCAGGATAAATTTTAAATGGCTTATCTTCTAAAATTTTAATGCTCGCTTTAATCAGTTCAATGAAATTGTGTGGCATCATTTTAGTCGAAAGCCCAACTGCGATTCCCTCTACCCCTTGCGCCAATAGCAAGGGAAATTTCATTGGCAAATTAATCGGTTCTTTATTCCGACCATCATACGAAACTTGCCATTCTGTTGTCTGTCCATTAAAGCCAACTTCTAACGCAAATTTGGTCAAACGGGCTTCAATATATCGTGGTGCAGCTGCACTATCACCTGTGCGCACATCTCCCCAGTTTCCCTGGCAATCAATCAACAAATCTTTTTGTCCAAGCCCTACCAATGCGCCACCAATAGCCGCGTCGCCGTGCGGGTGATACTGCATCGTATGCCCGATAATATTAGCTACTTTATGGTATCGACCGTCATCTTTTTCTTTGAGTGAATATAAAATTCGCCGTTGTACAGGCTTGAGTCCATCTTCAATTGAAGGAACTGCTCGTTCCAGAATTACATAGGAAGCATAATCCAAAAAGTAATCCTGATACATACCTGATAAGGAAATGACCTTACTTCCACTCGTTCCGTTGCCATTTGAAGTTGCTTCGTTTTCTTTCGCTATTTTTTTGCTATCGTCCATATATTCTTTCCAAAATATGTTTTAAATTAGATGGGTTAAAATTTTTGCGTTTTACAATTGCTCGCAAAGATAGGAAAATTGCCTTAATTTAATAAACTTTTTGTTTATAAAATTACATTAAACTAATTGCTTTTGTTTTTAAAGTATTTTTGAATACAATTTTTAAAATAAAAAAAGGATGCTACCTAAATGGTAACATCCTCAATGGCTTTTGAAAAAATATCTCAAATTTGAAAGCAGATAACTTTCAAGAAATGAGAAAGGTAACTATTATTTAATCTAAATTCAATACTTGATGAAAGTTGGTTTTGTCATTATTGTGATGTCACTTTTAATAAAAACTTGATGGTGCAAAATTATAGAAAATTAGTCTTGATAACATCACAAAAATATTACAAGAGTATCACGATGAAGCAGTTATTCTTAAAGTGAGGATTGCAAACAATTCTATTAGTTGGGGTTACTCCATCTACAACTAGAAAAAGCGTGGTACGGACGGACAGAAACTGGATATGGAACAGCATTTAATTTGATGCACTGCACATTTTTTATAAAACAAAAGAACTGTTTTGGTCAAAGCGAGGACAGTTTGGTAGAGTGATTATCTCTAAATTTCGTTTTTTATTTTTTTTTAATACAGCTAAAAAGAATCTCTATACTTCTGTGATAGTTTTGTGATAGTTGTAATCTATATTTGTTTTTTTATAAAAATCGCCTAATGAAAAAAGTACTTGTTGTAGAAGACGACCATAATATTGTAAATCTCCTTGAAATACATCTGGCTGACCTCGGGTGTGAATTGGACAAAGCATCTCACGGACTTGATGGTTTGGAACGAGGTTTGAAAAATAAATACGATTTGATTATTCTTGATTTGATGCTGCCAGGTATGGACGGGATGGAAATTTGCCGAAACTTTCGAGCAAAAGAAATTCACACACCTATATTAATGTTAACTGCCAAATCGGAGGAAATCGATAAAATCTTAGGATTAGAAATGGGCGCTGATGATTATATGACGAAGCCCTTTTCAGTCAGAGAATTCATTGCACGGGTAAAAGCTATTTTTAGGAGAGTTGAGCGTATGCAGGTGAATTTGAATGCAGGAAAAGTCTCTAATTTATTGGAATTTGAGAATCTAAAAATCGACTTGGATAAGCGAAAAGTGACGATTGACGAACGCCGTATTGAATTGTCGCCCAAAGAATTTGAGTTGCTCAGTCTGTTGGCTGCTAATCCAGGAAAAAGTTACGACCGTAGCAAGATTTTGAACCTCGTCTGGGGTTATGATTTTGATGGATATGAGCATACGGTCAATTCACATATCAATCGCCTGCGCGGAAAAATTGAACCTGACTTAACAAATCCGAAATTCATCTTAACAAGTTGGGGCGTTGGATATCGATTTAATGAGGAAATTTAGAGCGTTGAACGTTAGAATTACCTGATTTTTAAAAAGGTAGAATTGAAACTAAATTTAAAATGAAAAAACGTAATTATTTATACTTTAAGATATCGGCAACGCTCCTTGTGTTGCTAGCGGTTTTAGGTTTTAGCTATGTGTGGATTTCACATTATGTGGCAGAAGATTATGTCCAAGAAATCAACCAGCAACTTTACGGGTCTGTTGCTGACAGTACGATTAAAGTAGTGAAACCGTTAGTAGATGGAAAAATTGATACCACCGAGATTCAAGATATTATGCACTCAATGATGGTGATAAATCCAAGTGTGGAAGTGTATTTATTGGATACGAAAGGACGGATAATTACCTATGTAGCACCGAACAAACGGGTGAAAATGGAGCAAGTCAATCTCGAACCCGTAAAGGAATTCATTGCCGCAGGAAAAGACCGACCACTTATTAAAGGCGATGACCCACGACACCCTGAGGTGCAAAATATTTTTTCCGCTGCTCCTATTATGAATGGTGAAAAACAAGAAGGCTATCTTTATATTATTTTGGCTAGTGAGCAGCAGGCAGCAGTCGTTTGTAATTTGCAAAGTAGCTATATTTATAAACTAAGCAGGACGATGTTTTTCATCACATTATTGGGTGCATTGTTGATTGGTTTATTGGCCATTTGGTATTTGACACGGAGTTTGCGGCAGGTGATTAAAACGGTGACGAGGTTTAAAGAAGGCGATTATCAGGCACGAGTTGCGGATGAAGATAAAGGTGATATGGTTATGTTGGCAGATACTTTTAATGAAATGGCGGACAAGATTGTTGAGAATATTGACCAATTAAAATCGGTAGAGAACCTTCGTCGTGAACTTATCGCGAATGTCTCGCATGACCTTCGTACACCATTGGCAATTATGCAGGGTTATGTAGAAACAATGTTGATGAAAAACGATGATTTAAGTGCAGAAAATCGGCAAAAATATTTGAAAACAGTGTTGACGAGTTCTGAAAAATTATCGAAATTGATTAGTCAATTGTTCGAATATTCAAAGTTGGAAGCGAAACAAATTGAACCACACAAAGAGCCATTCTTTGTAGCCGAGTTAGCGCAGGATGTTTTTCATAAGTATCAAATTTTGGCAAAAGAAAAAAATATCGAACTCAATCTAAATATGCCGAAAAACTTACCGATGGTATTCGCTGATTTGGGATTGGTGGAGCGAGTGATTCAAAATTTGATGGACAATGCTTTGAAGTTCACACCTAATGGAGGTAATATTCAATTGGATTTAAAACCGTTAAATGATTCAGTAGAAATCAAAATTGCGGACAACGGACCGGGTATTTCTGAAGCACAGCAAGCCTATATTTTTGAACGCTACAACAAAGCTGACCGGAAGGGGGAACAAACGGGTGGTGCGGGACTTGGTTTGGCGATTGTAAAGAAAATTTTAGAGTTGCATGATGCGACGATTCGGGTACAAAGTCAGTTGAATCAAGGTACGGCGTTTATGTTTCAGTTGCCGGCGTATGCGGGGTAATTTGGAATACAAAAGTTCTGGAAAATTTTGTATTTTTACGGAATGAAAATTACCGTTTCACACCATAATAAAAACTACCAGGTCGATTTAAACAAGCCTCTCGATATCTCAATTCCACTGGAAGAAGGACTGGATACGGTCAACTGCTTTTATGCTCCGCCAATGGAAACAAGTCCTGTCATAGCGGGTGATTTTATAGGTTCTACGCAAATGGGTGGACTCCTCAATTTTTTAAATGTAAAAATTAATCCGCACGGCAACGGGACGCATACAGAGTGCGTTGGGCATATTGCTAAGAAGAAATTTACCATCAATAAATCGTTACAGCAGTATCATTTTATGGCAAAGTTGGTGAGTGTATTTCCACGTAAAATTGAGAATGGTGACCGTGTGATTTTCAAAGACCAAATAGAGGCAATTTTCAAAAATGAAAACGTCAACGCTATTGTCATTCGGACACTACCCAATGATGATTTGAAAATGAAAACCAATTACTCTGGCGCGAATCCAACTTATGTGCATCACGAGGCGATAAGATACTTGATTGAGCAAGGAGTGGAACATTTATTGATTGATTTACCTTCGGTGGATAGGGAAGAAGACGGTGGAAAGCTCTTGTCGCATCGCGCGTTTTGGCAGTATCCTGACAATATTCGTGAAAATTGTACCATTACAGAGCTGATTTATGCAAAAAATGAAATCAAAGATGGTCTTTATCTGTTAAACATCCAAACGGCGAGTTTTGAAATAGATGTAAGTCCAAGCAAGCCTGTTTTATATGAATTGATGCCTGAGTTTTGAATGAAAAAATAATCAAATTATACTCATGAAATGAACTATTCTAAATCGACATACCACACAAAAATTTACCGTGATTTTAAGGAAATTGAAATTGGAGAACATAGGGCTATTGTCAATTATTATGATGAACACGAGCAGGATATTCGCGAGTTAGATTTTCAAGAATATTTCGAATTATTGGTAACTTTTGTGAATGCACTTTTTCAATTGGGTAAATATCAAAAACACCTTTTGATGGTTGATGTGGCAATTGAGGCGTCCGTGATGAATAATATCAAAATGTATCAGGAGGAAGATATTTTTCATAAATTATTATTTCAAAAGGCTGCTTCTTCTTTCCATACTTTTGACTTGGAACGAGCAGACCATATTTTGCGGGAATTGATAAAAATGAATCCTAAAGACAAGCTTTCTGCAATGTTTTTAAAAAAATGTCTGCGGAGAAAACAACCTGATTTTATTGCAAAGAGTCGGGCAATTAGTATTTTTCTTTTCTTGGCAACTGCCGTTGTGATTTGTGTAGATGTATTAATTATCAAGAATTTTTTCCTTGAAATTCACTACAAAACAACTATTTTGACCGGTGGACTTTTGGGAATAGCAGTGGTAATATTAGTGGGTGCAGAATTTTGGCAGCGGTGGAAAGTCAGTAAAGAAGTGAATGATTTTGTACGGGTATTTCGTAGAATTAAAGGTGTTTAGCATCAGTTAGTAAATTATGACCGCTTCAACTCATCCAAAAAGGTCAACATCTCTCCTAAACTATATAGCAAGCTTATATTTTCTTTAGCACTAACATCTTGTGCGGCGATTTGGTATCCAGTTAATAAAATTTGACTTTCTGGAAATTCTTCAGATAGTGAGTCTACATATTTTTGTACAGGAACTTTCGTAAAAGTTTCGGTAATAATTGTAAAAATAAAGTCTGGTTTTTTTATTTCATAGGCATCTTTCACATCAATAATAGACGTTTCATTGCCTAAATAAATAACAGAATATCCTGCTTTTCGCAACAAATAATGAAGTGATAAAAGACTCAATTCTTGCTTTTCGCCAGGCGGCAAATACAAAAAGAACTTCTTGCTATGTCGCGAACGGCTCAGCGGAATCTCATCGATTGCTGCCAGTAATTTTCGTTGAATTAAATGGGTAATAAAATTTTCATGAACTGGCTTGACCGATCCTGTCAACCACAACAAACTCAGCTTTTCTAAGAATGGGTAAATTAGCTGCATCATTGTCTGTTCGAAGCCGTTTTTTTGCGTATTGGTTTGGAGAATTCGGTCAAATTTAGCTTCATCTAAATCCAACATCGCCAAAGTCATTGCTTCTACTTGGACGCCTTCATCGGGATTGTCTTCTGAAATTGCGCCGACTTCCATCGCAATTTCATTTGCCGTCATTTTGGCAATTTTTGAAATTTTGACACCACTTTTATTAAGCAAGGCAATATTCAAAATCAGCTGCAAATCTTCGTCAAGATAATAACGAATATTAGTCTGTGTTCTTTTGGGTTGAACGATTCCATAGCGTTTTTCCCAAACTCGCAAGGTATGCGCTTTGATGCCGGAAAGTTTTTCCAAATCGCGGATGGAATAGATTGCCATTTTAAATGATAAATTTCTTAAAAGTGATTTAATTTGTATTTCTGAGAATGTAGGTGAAGCGGCTGAACTTAGGATTCGAAACAGATATTTTAATAAAAGGTTTAGGAAATGATGTTTATCTGACCAATTTTGAATATAAATACATTTAGAATCGGTCAGAAAGAAGTAGGTTTTATATTTTTTTTTTATAATTTTAGCCATCTTTTATGATTTTTAAAAAGTAGAAGACAATATTAAGGAGCACGCATATAAACAAATCACGACTTTTAGCAGGATATTGTACGCTTAAATTCGCTTTGAAAAGGTTTATTGTATCAATATAAATCATACCTTCAAGGCAAATAACTGAGTACAAATGTTTTCTGTCAAAAATCGTAATTTGTTTAATTCGTATTCCGAATTCATCTATTTCTAAAAAATTCCTTTTCCACAAACCCAATATATTTATGAAATTTTTGTGTACAACTTATCATTCCCATAAACTTGGGACAACTATTTTCCTGAAAAACAAAATTTTCAAAACTTGCTTGTTGCTTTTTTCTATGCTTTTGTGGCAGGGAAATCTGATGTCGCAGGTCACTCCAAACGAAGGAGAAGTACAATGTCTCTTAGCGGGTTCAGGTGCGACTTTCACAGATTTTGGTGGCTTGGGCGGTGACAACGCTGTAGAAGGTGCACCAGGTAATTACCTTAATTGTGACTGTGTAACGACGACAACAATTTGTACTCCTGATGGTAGTGCATTGACTGCTGAAATAACAAGCTTTGGGATTTTTTCTCCATTTGATTGGTTGGTTATTTTGGATATTGACAATCCTGCAAATGTTGCGTTTCCAGCAACTATCACGGACGATCCGATGAATGCGGCTTTGCAATTATTTAATAATGCTGATGGCATTGGTGATGGCAATTCGGAGGCTTATGGTCCAGGGGCAGAAGTGAATCAAGGTATTTTTGCAGCTTTGACCAATACCACTTTTACAGCAACGAACCCTTCGGGCTGTCTGACATTTGTCTTTCGGGCATCGGGTGTGGTAGATGATTCGGGTTGGGACATTACAACAACGGCAGCAAGTGGCGTTGGACACCCTGGAGACAATTTACCTTGTGGAACGAATGTCGATTGCTTTCCTCCTGGCAACGTAGCTATTTCTAATATTTTAGGTAGTTCGGCAGATGTGACTTGGGATGCAGCAATGGATGCAACTTCATATACTTTAGAATATGGTCTTGTTGGTTTTACACCAGGTACTGGCACAACGATAACAACATCTGATTTATCTGTTGCCTTGACGGGGTTAGAGCAGTTGACGAATTATTCGGTTTATATTCAAGCAGATTGTGGTGCAGATGGTCTTAGTTTTAACTTGGGACCAATTATGTTTATGACAGACCTTACTTGTCCGCCACCTTCAGATTTGACTTTAGATAACATTACAGCAGGTTCTGTGGATGTTTCATGGACTGCGGCTCCAACAGCCACATCATATATTGTAGAATATGGTCCTGCTGGTTTTACACCGGGTACTGGCATGACAGTAACTACCACAGATGTGACCGCAACGATTACAGGATTGGATGAGATTACCCAATATGATGTTTATGTAATTGGCGATTGCGGTGCGACAGATGGTATGAGCCCAGCGGTAGGTCCAGCAAATTTCATGACACCATTTATCAATCCGCCACAATCCTGTTCTTATACGTTGAATTTATTTGACTCTTTTGGTGATGGTTGGAATGGTTCGATTTTGACGGTAACCCACAATGGAGTGTCGACAGACTATACATTTACGACAGGTAATGAGGCGTTTTTTGATTTTGATGTTTTTGAAGGGTTGCCAATTATTTTGACTTATACGGCTGGTGCATTTCAAAATGAAGTCACCTATGAATTGGTCGATCCAGATGGTTTGGTTGCTTTTTCTGATGGACCAAATCCTGGAGTGGGAGAGGTCTTCAATGAAAACGCAATTTGTCCTGATTGTCCAGTTTTGGATAGTGATTTGATTGACTTCACCAATATTACTTTTGAGTCGGCAACGATGAATTGGATGGGTATTGATTCTGCCTTGACTTATACTTTAGAATGGGGATTATCTGGTTTTACTTTTGGAAGTGGAAATGTTGAAAATACTGCGGAGACAACTTTTGACTTTACCAATTTGATGGAAAACACAATTTATGATGTTTACATTTTTGGAAATTGCCCAGCAGGTGATGGTCAACCACTTGGGCCGTTTAGTTTCCAAACAGGCTTTGTAGACCCTCCATCAATGTGTAACTATTTGTTAGAATTGAATGATACAGGATTTGGAAATGCAGGATGGGATGGTTCAACCGTTTCGATTACTATTAATAATATCACTACAGAATATACATTAAATGGGGTAGATGATGATGGTGTGAATGCGACGTTTGCGATTCCAGTTTTGGCAGGTTTTGATATTGTTGTTGGTTATACACAAGTGGGTTTTGGTGGATTTAATCATGATTATACACTGTCTGATTCTGATGGAATTCCGTTATTTATGGATAGTGCAAACCCCGCACAAGGAGATAATGTTTTTACAGCGATTGCTGTATGTCCAGACTGTCCGGCTGCATCACCACCATCAAATTTTCAAGTTTTAGCTGTAAGCGACACAACGGCCAACTTATCTTGGACACCAGTAATGGAGGCGATGAATTATATCATCGAGTATGGCCCAACAGGCTTTCCTTTTGGTTTCGGCTTGACTTCAACAACTGAAAATCCATTAATTGAATTAGAAGGTTTGAATCCATGTGTTACTTACGATGCGTATGTCACTGTTGATTGTGGCGGCGATGGAGTGAGTACAACGATTGGTCCAATTACTTTTACCACTACTTACTCCGTGCCTCCAGGCGCACCTGGGGATACTTGTACTTACTCCTTAGATTTAATGGATACTTTTGGAGATGGTTGGAATGGGTCTGTTTTGAATATTACACATGATGGTGCAACGACTCCATACACTTTAGATAATGTAAATGATGATGGTTCACAAGCCATCTTTGACTTACCATTTGTTGGTAACTTACCTGTTGTTTTAGATTATACGGCTGGTGCATTTCAAAATGAAGTTATCTATGATTTGATAGATCCAGACGGTAATGTAATTTTCTCTGACGGGCCGTTTCCAGCAGTTGGGGAAGTATATGATTTTGTGGCTTGCCCAAGTTGTCCTGGTCCTATAGATGGCAGTATGTTGGATGTAAATGCTGATAATGCAACAGTCGGTTGGACTAGTCCTTCAGGAGCTACTGGAAGTTATATTGTAGAATGGGGAACGCTTGGTTTTACGTTAGGAACAGGATCAACTCAAACGGTTGGTAGTGCAGCTACCTCTTCATTGTTAAATGGGTTGGCTGAAAATACTTGGTACGACGTCTATATTACCTTAGATTGTGGTACGGAAAATAGTAAGCCTTTTGGACCAATTTCTTTCCAAACGATTTGGTTAAATGATGTAGGTATTGGAATCATCACCAATCCAACGAGTGATAGTTGTAACCTAACCGCAAATGAAGATATAACTGTTGGCTTGACAAATTTTGGTCAAAACCCACAATCTTTATTTGAATACTTCTTTGCCGTTAATGGCGAATTAGCACCAGTATCACCTCCAAGTGATGGATTCTTCACAGGCGTAGTTGGAAATGACAGCACCTTATTGGTAGATTTTGAAACCACATGGGATTTTTCTGTACCTGGTTTATATGTTATAGAAGCGTGGACTAATCTGGATGGCGATAGCGATAGTAGTAATGATACTTTACGTATCGAAATTGTAACTGCATTGCCGTTGCCATTGATAGAAGATTTCGAAGAAAGTGTTGTACCTGAAGGTTGGACTACCGATGGATTTATTTTTGCAGACGGTGCCCACAATAATGAGACGGTCGTTTTGGGTCGTAACTTATTTGTGGCAGGGTCTACCTTTACAACCACCACCGAAAGATATGGACCAATTAATGATGGAGATTCGTTAAGTTTTGATTATCGATATACCGTTTGGTCAGCAGGAACGATTGGGTTGGACATCGGAACAAACACTCTGGAAGTACAAGTTTCGGAAGATTGTGGAGATACATGGACAACGATTTTTACCGTCGATGAATCAAATCACGTCACCTCAGCAGACGCTGCTACCCGCTTCGTAGATTTATCTCCTTATGCTGGTGCTGCGCTTAATTTCCGCTTTGTCGGTATTCATGGCGATAGTGACTACTGGTTGGATTTGGATAATATCAATGTCTTGGGTTGTCCTCCAAGCTTAGGCTTAATGGCGAATGTTAACAATCCAACGATTGGCGTTGGCGACGACGGTTCAATTGCGGTTGACCCAATGTTTGGTACTGCACCTTATGATTATGAATGGAATACCAATGACAATACTGCTACCATTTCAGACTTGCCTGCGGGTGAATACTTTGTGACGGTGACAGATGCATTGGGTTGTCAGGATATTCGAGTGTATAACTTGGAAGAAGTGGTGAGTTCGACTGAAGTTTCAGCCATTGACGAACTTATTTTGTCACCAAATCCAACTTCTGGTTTGGCAACATTAAGCATCGAAATGAATCGTGCAGTTGACGTGGATATTCAAGTATTTAATGTAGCTGGACAAATTATCCAAACGGCTTCGGAAAGTCAAACAACTCAACTTTCGCAAGACTTTGATTTGAGTAATGAAGCGTCGGGTATGTATTTTGTTCGAGTGATGATTGAAGGACAGTCGCATTATGAGCGATTAATTTTAACAAAATAAATATGTCCGGGTACTTAAGTACTCGGACATAATTATTCTATGAATTTTAGAGCTAAGATTTTTTCGATAGTTTTTCTTTAAAAATCCTTTAATAGCCGTAGTTATTGAATGATTTTTAAAGAAAAATATCGTAAAAAGATAGCTATAAAAACGTAGAATAAATATGTCCGGGTACTTATACAGTACACGATTGACGGCACTTAGATAGCGGCGTTGATAATTGTTTGTATTTAAAATAGAGAAGGGTTTCCGAAATGTTGATTTTGGAAACCCTTTTTTTTAGGTCAAATTTCATCATGTAAGTACATGACACTATTTATGTGGATAATTTTGACAGAGAGATTTTTTCGAT
>CAYUNA010000037.1:0-14649 GCA_964445895.1 uncultured Saprospiraceae bacterium
TTTTTTACAAAGTTACGTTTTTTTACATTACCCTGTACTATTCTTTTTCATCCAAAATAATCCCCTCACTGCTTCACCACAAACCCCGACCCCGCCACCGTCGTCACCACATTCTCCGGCTTATCCGCAAAAAATTCATCCATCGCCTTCATCGCCCCTGGCGTACCCGGACAGGCATAATCATCGCACAAAATGATGCCACCCACCTGCATTTTATCATAAAAAAAAGCAACACTATCGCGCGTCGGTTCGTACAAATCCACGTCGATATGCACGAAGCTAAATTGACGGTCAGCTACCTCCGAAAAACGCGCTGGAATCCAACCTTTGTACAACTTCACCTGCGGATGATTGTTAAATTTGGCTTGTACAATATCATAAGGAACCGCCATATCGTGCTTTTTCCAACCATGCTTACCCGCATCGGGATGATTGTCAATTATCAAGGGTTCGGACACGCCCTCGAAGGAATCGAAAATATGGTGTGGACGGTCTTTTCGCCCGCCTGCACTCGTGATTAACCACGAGCCCTGCCCTTTGAAAACACCACATTCTGCCGTATCGCCCGATAGATTCGCCACGCCTTTTGCCAACTGATAAATCATGAATTTTTTATCGTTAAAGGTGTAGCCGCCTGCCTGGATAGCGGCGTTGTATTCCTGGTGTTCCCAGGGCGAAAAACGGGGGCTGTACAGTCGCCAACCGTAGCGGTGCGCGATGTCGTTGAGCAGCTTGTATTTGTAAATATTGCGCTGGCGAGCGTCGGCTTTGGCTAATTTTTTAAGATTTTTGAAAGATAAAAGCATATAGATTGTGTTGGTGGGTTTAGTGATTTTGGGTGTTTTTTTTTATAAATCAAAAAAGGAATTTTGACGCTGATTGAACTGATTTGGCTGATTTTCGCAGATTTCTATGCAGGTCTAATGCTTTTTTCGGGCGATTCTTACTCCTCATTTACATAATATCCCTGTCCATAGCCGTAATGATAACCGCCATATCCGTAATAACTTCGACCCATTTTTACGGCATTAAAGACTAATCCTGCGTTTTTCAATTCTCCTTTTTGATACAATTCCTCCAAGTCCCGTAGCATCGCTTTTTTAGTGTATTTTTGACGAACAACTACGAGAATATTGCTGACATATTTTCGCAATAAAAGTGCATCCGATACCAAGCCAATTGGCGGCGTATCAATCACTACATAATCGTACTGTTCTTGTAATTTAGTAATTAATTCATCCATTCTATCAGACAAAAATAACTCCGCAGGATTCGGTGGAATTGGTCCACTTGTGATGTAGGATAGGTTTTCATTGTCTGTATATTGATTGACGACATCTTTTAATTCCGCCTGTTTTATCAAATAATTACTCAGTCCTTTTCCATTCTCTACACCCAAATACTGGTGCATTTTGGGTTTCCGCAAATCCATTCCTAATAAAATTACTTTCTTGTTGGCCAGCGCAATCGTCATGGCTAAGTTCAATCCTACAAACGATTTTCCTTCTCCAGAAAAAGATGATGTTATCAATAAAACCTGTTTGGTTTTATCGACATTCATATAATTCAAATTGGTACGCAAGAGTCGAAACATCTCCGAAATTGCCGACCGATTGCCTTGTTTGACCACAACATTTTCCTTCTTTTTTGAAAAAGCAATTCGTCCCAAAATCGGAATGGAGGTTAACTCTTTTATCGTATCTTCATTCTGAATGTTGGTTTCAAAAAAACCAATCAACGTCACCAATAATAACGGAATCACAAAACCCAATGCGCCAGAAGCCATGTAAATCAGGCGTTTTTGTGGAAAAATCGGAAATTTTGGCGTTCGTGCCGCATCTACAATTCGCGTATTTGGGGCAGTAACGGCTTCTGAAAGTGCCGTTTCTTCGCGTTTTTGTAAGAGATATAGAAACAAGTTTTCCTTAATCGACTGCATCCGCATTTGTTCTAAAAGGTCTTTTTCCATACTCGGTACAGTGCTCATATTTCGCTGCAAATCGGTGACTTTATTCTCAATTTTTCGCATTGGAATATTCAAATCTACCTGCAAATTTTGCATGGTTTCCAAAATCAATGCCTTAATATCTGATAGCTGTTCTTCGACCACAATCAGTGTAGGATTTTCGGCACTTGCGGCTTTGGCTAAACGGTCGCGCTCCAATAAAGAGGTATTGTATTGATTGACTAAACCCGCCAAAACAGGATTATCGGCAATCAAATTGGCAGGTATCAAATTGGTATTTCCACGGTCGGTTTTTACTAACGTCTCCAAGGATGCGAGCATTTCTTTTCGTACTTCCAGTTCGGATAATCTTTGCAAAGACGACCGAATTTCATTCAACGCAAAACTTCGACTCGACGCCGCATTATCTGTAATAATGGCGTTGCGACTTTTAAAATTTTGAATACCACCTTCGACTATATCGAGTTCTTTGGTCAAAATTTTTACTCGGTCATCAATAAACGCTATGGTATTCAACAAAACCCGATTTTTGTCTTCAATTTCTTCCTCATTATAAACATCAATCAAGGTATTAATCACGTCTCGCGCACGCTCAGGCACAGGGTCAGTCATCCGTAAGTCCAATATACTCGACGACAATTGACTACCGATTCGCAAAGCTTGAAAACGACCTTTCAGGGAACGAGCAACAGATTCGATGGTCCGAATTTGAATGCGATAAGTGCCAGGAACTAACTTTTTGCCGTCTCTCAGGGAAATTCTAAAATAACCCGCATCGTCGGTGAAAAATTTTCCATAAGAATACAGCTTCCCTGCTCCCTCAGGCGAATACTTGACGTTAAATTGCTGGTCACCATTGACTTCTATTAACAAAGACAACCCAAACGGACGCTCTCCAACAAAAGCAAATGTATCCAAAACAAAAGGCGAATCATTATACAATTCCACCTTTCGTTCCTCTGTCTCTTTGTAGTACGTGATGTGTGCCTGCAATTTATCCACCACCTTTTCCATTAAAGTCAGTGATTTTAGGATTTGAATTTCGTTATCCATCGACTTTCCACCACCCGACAGTCCTTCTTGCAACAAGATTTGTCCTTCCGATAAACCTCCACTTTTCCCCGCATCTTTCACCAGTAAGATTGCGCTTGTGGCGTATTCAGGAGTTGCCGTTTTTACAAAATAATAGCCGCCATACAACGCTGTCGCCATACAAATGATAAACAGCCACCAATACGAAAGCAACCGAAAAAACCACCGTTGCAGGTTGATTTTTATAAGTTCTTCTTGCTTATTTTTATTGTCTGTAAATTGATTCAAAATTTTGTTTTTTGTACTAAATTAAGACCGTTACTTGAAGTAACAACCTTAATTTTCACTTCAATTTTCAAGGTGTTATCGACTTCTAAAAATTGTAAATAACAATGCTCCAACGCCCGTCGCCAAGCTCACAAACGGTAAAATTCGCGTCGCAGGATCACGTATTGTCGTGGTTTTATATTTACTCGGTTTGATGTAAATAACATCGTTTTGTTGTAGGTAAAAATAAGGCGATTCAAAGGCTGCCGCCGAATTAAAATCAATATATCCAAAGGTACGTTCATTGTTGAATTCACGCACCACCAAAATACTGTCTCGCCTTGAATAAGAAGTAAAATCGCCTGCTAACGTAATCGCTTCAATCATCGTCATCCGCCCGTTGGGGACATTAAAGATTCCAGGTTTTCCGACTTCTCCGTTGACATTTATCTTGAAATTAGCCAATCGCACATTCACGATTGGTGCTTCGGAAAAATACGGTGCTAAAGCCTTTTTCAACTTCTCTTTCACCTCTTCAATCGTCAAATTTTCCAGCTGTATCGTTCCCAAAGTTGGCAATTCGATATTGCCATTGGCATCCACCAAATAACCACCACCTTCGTCCCCACCTGAGTTAAAAGGAGCTGCCGCTAACTCTGATAGACTACTCACCGAAATCTGCAAAATGTCATTCGGCTGCACGACTACTGGCTTAAAATTGGTGATTTGCTGTGGCGTTGTCGGGATGCCTGGCGAGTTTTCGTAGCTAATGATGTCCTTATATTTAATGCAACTCGTGCAAAAAATCGGGAGTAAAAAAACCAAGAGTAGCGTCCTGTTTTTCATAAAAATTTGATTATTTACATGGCTTCGCCTCCGAAATGTCGCAGGCACATTTACAATCTGATGAAAAATTTAAATTGAAGCACGAAGAATGCAGTGTGTAAAAACTTTCTTTACGTTTTGCTCGGCGACTAAAGCCGCCTCGCTTTTGGGGTTTTAGGGAGGGAGAAAATTGCAAACCATTTTCATCCTTAACTATCCTAAAGTCGAATCCAATTATCTGGCACCAAATCCGACGTATCATATTGCGAGCTATTGAACCAGTTTTTCGGCGCAATCACGTTTTTATCCTTATTTTCATTCAACCAAACCGCCCACCATGCAAATGAACTATTGGGAATAATAAAATGCTGGCAAGCCTTCATCAATTGTAGGTAATTGCCAAATTTCTCACCTTTATGCGAATGGTCAACCAGGGTTGTTGGATGCGCTAAATTCAAATTTTCGGCGCACCACTCCACATCATCCGAAAAGATGAAAAAGTGAGGATTATCCACCAAATTTGCCATTTGTTTAGCAGCATTTAGAAAATAGTCTTTAGTTGTTGTATTCAAATCATCTACTTTCAAAAAATCCGTTCGACGCACATTTAGGCAAATGGAATTGGTATTTTTAATTGTTGTGAAAAGGGACTCAGAAGTTTTTAAAATAGGATTGACAAAGGTAAAAATGTTTCTCACTTCCTCCGAAATATCCGAAAAATAACGTTCACTTTGCCACCAACCTTCATAAATCGTATTGTTTTTTGGCTGCTGCAAAATTGATTTAGACACCTCAAAATGTGGTTCGCGCACATAATTTCGCCCTCGTGCCAGCCATTTTCTGGTCGCTTTACAAATTTTTGAACTTTTGGTCGCATACAATGTCCGCAAAACCATTGGATTCACCAAAAATTGATGCGGCACTTCGAATATCGTCAAATCATAATCGCGATAAACGTGGTCATCCCCTCTCGCTCGGTCCAGCAACAAGGACAAATCAACCTGCAATTCCGTCCCCAACGCCCGTGCCGCCCGCAGCCCGAATGCGTATTGAAACATCTGATTACCCATCCCGCCTTTTAACCTGATAATGACCATGGTTTTATTGATTAATGGTTAGGAGTTAGTGGTTGATTTTTGTAATTGAAAAAGCTGTAAATCCCATTGATTGTATTGTTGAATCAAAGTTCTCTCGGCTTCTGTTGGTTGCGAATATTTTGATTTTCGTTCGTTGGGAATTTTTTCAAAAGGAATGTTGTGTTGGGTTAAAAATTCGGTGGTTTCTTTGGCAAAATTTTCAAAAAAAATGATTTTATAAAAATGAATCAAATTTGCTTTCGCTTTTTCAAATGTCTGGTTATCAGGCTCTTGTTCCGTATTTCCAGCCAAATATCGACACATCATATTTCGTGTTTCCCACGTTTTTTTCAAAAAAATTTCCAAACCTTGCACCGCATATTTCCGATAAGGATAACCTTCGGGATAGCGCAAAACCATCTGATAATGTGACCAAACCCGGGCAATTGGGTCGCGCAGAATCGTCACATATCGGTACTCCGTCGGCAAACAATGTGGCGAAACGGGCTTGTGAATATCCAACAAAACAAACCGATTTTCTGGGTCATTGGACAATAGTTTTGCCATGGAAGTTCCCGCCGTTTTCGGAATATGAATCAAGGCAATTTGGTCTTTTTCAAAGCGATAATCGGGGTTGTGATAGCCACTTTGAAATAGCTTAAACGTGGTGTATTTCTCCGTTCCCATCAACTTGTCATAGGAGGAATACGCCAATTTCAAAATATATTTTTTCGCTCTCGCCAATTGCGTTCGAATCATTTTTGCTTGTTATTAAACTTTATTTTCAACTTCTCTTCCCAAAATCCGATTCCGCACTCGCCGCAAGAAAGGCATTTTTTTCCAAAACAATTTTTTCGCACCTATATAATAAGGCGCATCCAGTAAAACAGAAAATGGCTTCAAGGCTTTTCCTTCTTTTACAAAAAAGTCTGGCAGTTTTTCAAATTCAGCTTCTAAAGGTCCGTACATTTTTTTCAAATCAACCAAAGTAGTCTTATCTAAATTGTCAACTTGTGAATTCCGCATTTTTTTAGCTGGAAAATTAGTCACAAACTCCTGCGGTAAATTCAAAAAATCTCTAATCTCCTCCACATTTTCGAACAAAGTTTCATATTTCAAAAACAATGTCGGATAAACCAAATATCGCTCTACCCAATTGTCAAAATGTCGCTGAAAATAGAACCCATCAACACCACTTTTTGCATAATCCGCCAAACTCGTTTCCATCGCCACTCGATAACCCTGCGGTAAATATTGCTGCATTTTATAGGACTGTGTATGATGAAAATTTCGACGAAAAAGCGACATCGTAGCCGTGATTGGATTGCCAAAAACATAGATGACTTTCAAGTTACGATTTCGCGTAATTGGCGGTATCGTAATGTGTTTGAAACCATCGAAATTAGAGATATGATTCGTTGTTTTGTACTTCCCAATTGCTTTCAATAGAAAAGTTGTTCCCACGCCACCCGCGGATACAATCAAAACCTCCACCTCCTTTTTTAATAAAATCGTATGGTTCATTTTTAAATCACAACTATCTGGCTATCAACTATTTAAAAAATCAGTAACTACTTTTTCAACAGTTTTTACTTTTTTATAATTTTGAAAAACAATCCGCATTTCCGCCACATTCTTCCGATAAATCTCTTCTGTCAATACCCTATTTATTTTCTGTTCAATCTTTTTCACATCATCCAAATCCTTATCCGCCATCATCCCGATTTCATGAAAATGCACCCGCGCTGCACAGCCATTTTGGTCAGATTTTTTACCAGAATACACCAACATCGGCACCCCAAAATGCACACATTCATTAATCGTATGAATGCCGCCATGATTGATGCTCAAATCAGCTTGCGTCAATACTTTCAACTGCGGAATCCAACCAAAAGCATAAACATTTTCTGGCAACGGTTGTAAAAAATTAGTCTCTAACAGACCGCCCAATCCTAAAATCAACAGCCAATCTTCACGTCCTCGTACGGCTTCTGTTATTTTTTTTAAAAACGTTTTATCGCCTTTTCGATAAGTAGAAACCGAGCAATAAATCAGCTTCTTTTCAGTCTCCCTTTTTATTTTAAAAATGGTTGCTAAACGCTCGTCAACGTCAATATTGGTCTGAGTATCTACTCGATTTTCAAAAACCATCGGCCCGATATAATGCGAATTTGGACGAATATCATGCGGAAATTCCAATTCCAATGCCGTCATATTCATCACAGGCAATTCTCCGTAAACGAATGGACCTGGCCAATAATTTTCCAGGATATATCGCTTCGGGAAGCCAACTTCTTGCGCATATTTTTGCAAAACAGACCGCCGATTCGTGCCTCCACTTCTGATTTTCTTTTTCCAAAACGTCCACCAACGTTGCCGCTTAATTTTCCACCAAGTCAACACCAGACTGATGGAATTTCCTCGCCAACTTTCCCCCGGAATCGTGTCTTGCAATAGCGGCGGCAACCCTTTTCGATGCCACAAAGAAAACCACTGACTCAATAGCAAAACCTGCTTTTTCTTCGCCACTAAAGTCATAATATGTTCGTGCAATTCGACATCCAAAATCCACAAATCTGGATTCAATTTTTCAATCGTCCTCGCAAATTCTTCCATTCCCAAAGACGCAACCGCCACTTTTTGACGGCTTGCTTTATTTTTCCACTTAAAACATAAACGCCTGATTTTCTGCAACTTACCTTTCAAAACTGGCAGTTCTGGTTCAGGAAAATAATTTACAGCGGACAACTGAACATAGTCAAATCCTTGGGCTTTCACCTTCTCCCCCACTGTTTTTGGACAAGCATAAGTCACAGCATACCCTGCTGTTTCCAGCCTTGCCACCAATTCAAAACTGGCATGCAAAATCCCTGTTAATCCACTCGTTATGACTACGATTTTAGCCACTATTCTCCCATTTCATTTTCCTCCAAGTCCATCTCTTCCATCAATTTTAAAATAGTTGTTTCGATGTGTTCCGAATAGGCGGCGATTGTTGGTTTTTCAAAAACCAAATTGATTGGCAACGTTAAATCAAACGCCTCAATCACTCTCGACACCAACCGAATCGCCGTCAACGAATGTCCACCCATTTCAAAGAAATTATCAAACACGCCAATGCGCTCAATTTTCAGAATTTCTGACCAAATCTCTACCAATAATTCTTCAATTTCATTTCTCGGTGCGACGTATTCTGCTTTTGCGGAAACTTGCGCCTTCACATCCACTTTTGGCAATCGTTTTCTATCTACTTTTCCACTTGTCCCTAACGGAAATTCCGATAAATAAATAAATTGCGCAGGAATCATATACGACGGCAAATGAATCGCTAAATAATTAACCAAAGCGATGTCTAATTCATTTTTTTCACCTGAATAATAGGCAATTAATTGCTGTTCACCGTCCTCACTTTCCTGCAACACAACCACCGCTTGCGAAACACCTTCATGGCTTTCCAAACGCGCTTCAATTTCTCCCAATTCTATCCGAAAGCCGCGCAATTTTACTTGAAAATCGACTCGTCCCAAATACTCAATCACTCCATCTTTTCGATGCCGCGCCAAATCACCCGAACGATACATTTTTGCACCTAAAACCTCGGAAAACGGGTCTGCTAAAAATCGCTCTTTTGTCAATTCCGGACGATTCAAATACCCTCTTGCTACTTGGATCCCAGCGATATATAATTCACCAGGAACACCCAACGGCACAGGTTGCAAATTTTCGTCTAAAATGTAAATCTGCGTATTGGCAACAGGTACGCCAATTGGTACAATTTGCCCGTCATCATTGGGTTGACACTGCCATTTCGTCACTTCTACGGCAGCTTCCGTTGGCCCATACAAATTATGTAATTCAATATCAAATTGCTCAAAAAACCGATTTTGTAACGCCATCGAAATCGCCTCACCACTTGCAAAAACCCGTCGTAAAGTAGTACAATTTGTCAAATCTTTTTCTTCCAAAAACACACTCAACATCGACGGCACAAAATGAATCGTTGTGATGCCAAATTTTTGAATAGTTTCGATGAGATATGGCGGATTTTTGTGTCCTTCAGGACGTGCCATTACGAGTTTTGTCCCCATTTGTAGCGGCCAGAAAAATTCAGGAACAGAGACATCAAAAGTATAAGGCGTTTTTTGTAAATATACGTCCGTTTCATCAATTTGGACTACATCATTTATCCAATTTAAGCGATTACAAATACTTCGGTGCTCGACCATCACGCCTTTCGGTTTTCCTGTCGAACCAGAGGTATAAATTACATACGCCAAGCTATTCGGCGCAATATTTTTGTTTAAATCATGGTCATTTTCATCTTCAATTTCCGACCATTCCGCATCCAGGGCAACAACTTTTCCTGACGCATTTTCCAAGCCGTTTTTAAATTGATTTTGTGTTAAAATCAACTTCACATTTGCATCCTGCAACATAAAATCCAACCGCTCTTTTGGCGTATGCGGGTCAATTGGCAAAAAGGCTGCATTTGCTTTTAAAATGCCATAAATTGCTAACGGCATTTCCATCGAACGCTCCATTACAACTGCGACAACGTCTTCCACTCCGACAGCATTTTTTTCAATAAAACGCCCTAATTTATTGGCTTTTCGATTAAAATCCTGATAAGTCAATTGCTCATTTTCAAAGATTACCGCCGTCGCATTCGGTATTTTTTCGACTTGTTTTTCAAATAAAGTTAATAAGTGCTGATTGGATGGAGAAAACGTTTTTTGAGCATTATTTAGCTCTTTTAAAATATGCGTTTTTTCAACATTTTCTAAAAGTGAAAATCCTGTAAGCAGTTGGTGTTTATTGTCTAAAAATTGGTCTAAAATTTTCATGAAATGTTGCGGCGCATTTTGCCGCAAATTGGCATCAAAGACCGACGTATTCATATCAAAATGTAGCTGAATTCGACCTGTATTGTCAAAATCATGAATTTGCAAACGCAGATGATGTTCGGGGTCAGTATGTCCAGGTAAAATCCATTCTGACTCCATCGGTATGTCACCAAAATCGCCAAACGAACCCGAAATATAATTCAATAAAACATTAAAACTTCGACTCAAATCCGGCGAACTCATCCCCAACTGCGCATTCCGCAAATACTGACTCGCTTCCGTCCGCACCCGCTGAAACAAATCCATAAAAGTATCGGCTGAATTGACTTCTGCCTGCATTGGAAAAATCTCAATAAATACACCTGGTGTCTGCTTAAAATTTAACGTTGGACGATTGTGAGCTGGTGTGCCAACCACTAAATTTTGCTGCCCGCTTATCCGATACAGGTAGGCAAAAAGCAGTGTTGAAAAAATATTAAAAAGCGACATGTGTAGTGTAAATGCCCGTAAATCAGGCTCTTTTGCCAATGCTCGCAACTTTTCTGAACGGTCTAATCCTAAATCAATTAACACTCTTTCAGCATGACTTGCTCCTTTATTTCCACATTCGCCATACAGCCGTGGCGGGGTCGGTAAGCCTGTTAGTTTTTCATTCCAATATTGGGTAACCGCCTCTTTTTGGGGCTGTTGTCGAACGTTTTTTTCGTAAGTTAAATAATTTTGAAAAGGCAGTAAATCAGTTGCATTTTCCAAAGAATTAGCCAACGCCAATTGATACAATTCTACCATTTTTTGATACAAAACCGTCAGCGACCAGCCGTCCGTCACCAAATGATGTTGATTGAAATACCAAATAAAATGCGTGGGAGAAAATTTAATCAAAGCAGAATCGAAGGTCTGATTTTTTAAGTCAAAAATCTGCTCGTTGCGCGTTTTAAGCCAATGCTCAAAACTGTCTTCTTTATTTAAATCTGCTGATAAATCAATAAATTTCAACTCAAAATCCAACGAATCGAGTACCAACTGTCGCGGTTCGTTTTCTTCAACAACAATCACCGTTCGCATCACATCGCTGCCCTTTATTAAGGCTCGAAATGCCTGTTGAAAAGCCGTCAATTCAATCATTCCCAGCAAATCAAACCGCATAACCATATTGTACATCGGTGATTCAGGATGCAGCATTTGCCCCGTCCATAGCAGTGTTTGACTTTGCGTCAACGTCCGTGTCTGTTGAGTAATTACGTTATTAGGTGTCATATTTCCTTTATGCCTTTAGACTTTTCATATAGTTTTCCATTAATTCTACAGTCATAAAGTTTTCAATAGTCATGTCCTCAGCGGGTACTTTGACGTCAAAAGTTTCCTCCAGGAACGCCAATAATTTCATGATGCCGAGAGAGTCGATTAAGCCCGTCGTTAGCAAATCTTCATCGGCAGTTAATTGTAGGTCACCTTGTCCGCTGAGAAGGTCGTTTTGGATGTAATCAATAATTATTTTTTGCATATTGTATCTTAGTGGTCAAAATCATGGTGATTTTAGAAATTACCATGATTTGAACTGATTTCTTTCAAATTAATCTTCCCTGTTGCCGTCCTCGGAAACTCCGCCACTACCTTTATTTGATGTGGCAACGCATACGAGGGCAGAACTTTTTTCAAGTTGAAAATTAAGTCTTCACTCGTTATCGTTTGCTTGTTTTTTAAAATAACCGCCGCTTCTATCAGCACCTCTTCTTCCGCGTTTGAAACGGTATAAACTGCCGCTTCCTCGACTGCTTCGTTTTGTAATAAAAAGGTTGAAATCTCATCCAATTCCACTCTAAATCCACGCGTTTTCACCAGTCTGTCTTTCCGTCCTAAAAAGGTCAAATTTCCATCCGCTTCTTCTTTAACTAAATCCCCTGTTTTATAAAAAATGGCCTCCAAATCATCCTCTTTTTTAATGGTCAAAAATGCTTTTCGATTCAAATCCGGACGTCCCCAATAACCTTCCATCAAGGTACCTGACCGAACCACTAATTCTCCAATTTCACCTTTATTTACAGGCATTTCGGCTTCATCTAATATCAGTATTTCCGTATTTCCCCATGGTTTTCCTATTGAAATTGGCGCATCGGAAGTCAATTTTTGCGGCACATTATAATAGGTACAAACATTCGTCTCTGTTGGACCATAAGCATTGCTAAATCGAGCATTTCCCCATACTTGCATCAGCACTTTTAGGTGTTTGGTTGGAAATAATTCTCCGGCAAAAATCACCCAACGCAATTGTCCCATATTTCGCTTATTCAACGCTCCTCTTTGCAACATTTGTATCAAAGCCAACGGCACAGAATACCACACAGAAATTTGTTCCGTTTCCATCAATTGCGACAAACTCGCAGGCAATTTAATATGTCCTTCTGAGGCAATTATCGTCGTTGCACCAACCATAGGTGCGGCAAAAAATCCTAAAGTTGAGATGTCAAAATAAATCGGCGCATGGTTTCCCAGGATGTCTTTTTCTGTCAAATCGTAGGCTTCGACACACAATTTGGCATAAGCCAAACCACTGTAATGCGTGTGTACAATTCCTTTTGGCGTTCCTGTAGAACCTGAAGTGTACAACACATAAGCTCGGTCATTTTCTAAAATAGAAACGGTCGGTTTGCTAGCTGATTGTTCAAAAACAGACGCCCACGAAATCGTCGAAACGGGTAAATTGACCTCTGTTCCAATTACTGTTTTTAGCACCGTGTTTTCATCAATAATTTGAGGTAAATTACGTTTTTGCGCCGCATTGGTCACTATATGTTGAATGCCACAATCTTTCAGTAAAAACAACGTTCGAGCTGCCGGTTGCATCGGGTTAATTGGTACGTAAACCGCTCCTGCCTGCATGATACCATACATCGCAACCGCAGTTTCCAATGAGCGGGCCATAAAAATGCCAACTCTATCCCCTTTTTTCACACCTAACTCTATCAATTGATTGGCCAATTGATTCATTTTTATCAATAATTCGCTGTAAGTCAACGAATTACCTAAGAATCGAAAAGCAATTTTATCAGAAAATCGCTCCGCTGATTGTTCAATTAAATGTGGTAGTGTGTAGGTGTACTTCAATATTTATTTGTTTCGATTGAATTGATTATTTCGATTATTTTGGTTGGTTACCAACCGAATTAATTACAACATTCGAGCTAATCTAATCAATCCTTAAATTCCTAATAATCGGGCGATAATATTCCGTTGAATATCTGATGTTCCTGCATATAAAATGCCACCAATCGCATCCCTCAAATCCCGCTCAATTCCATATTCGGTAAGGTAACCTTTACCGCCTTGCGAGCGTATCGCATCCATACTTGATTCGACGAAACTTTCGCCCAAATGTAATTTCAACATCGCTGCTTCGAGCATTGCGGACTTCCCGTTTTTCTTCAACCAAGCCACTTTATGCAAAAGTAACCTCGAAGTCTCTAATCGTAACCGCATATCCGCGATTCGGTTTGAGACAGATTGAAATTTTCCAATAATTTGTCCGAATTGTTGTCGTTTTTTTACAAAATCAATGGTGTTTTCCAACTGTCGTTGCATCGCTCCCAATTGGCTTGCTAGGATACAGCACCGGTCATACTCCAGAGAGTGATTCATGATGCTAAAACCCGCCCCCTCTTTGCCTAATCGTTGTTCTTCGGAAACAAAACAATTATTAAATTCCAGTTCGCCAATTGGGATAGTACGCAAGCCCATTTTTTCTTGCATCGGTTTTTGAATAAATCCTTCCGTGCCGCTATCGACCAAAAATGCCGTCATGCCCCACTTTCCTAACTTTGGATTGATATTGGCAAAAACCAATACCATATCTGCAATTGGTGCGAAGGTTATAAAGCGTTTTTTACCATTTAAAATATAGCCACCATCGGTTTTTGTGGCTATTGTTTGCAGACTGAATACATCCGAACCAGCTTCTGGTTCAGTCAAGGCATGTGCCCCAATCATTTTTCCATTGGTCAAAGCAGGTAAATATTTTTTCCGTTGCGACTCATTTCCAAAATGATAAAGCGGCATTTGCACCGTCCACATTTGAGCATTTAAGCCAAAAGCTAAACCGTTATCCGGGCATCCATACCCCAATCCTTCCATTGCCAAGACTGCTTTTTGAATGTCTAAATCATCTTGACTGCCACCGTATTTTTTAGGAATAGATAAGCCTTGGATGCCAAAATCGGCGCATTTCTGCCATTTTTCCCGAGAAAACTGGCTGTTTGCGTCCATATCCACCACGTTTTCACGCAATTCCATTTGAGCAAATTCAATAACACTTTTTTTATAATCTAAATATTCTTTTGACCAGGAGAAATCCATCTATTTTTACAAATTTTACATTTTCAGTCTGCAATGTTGTGTAGTCCTATAAACCATGTAATCGGTTTTCGGTTCAAATAAATAAGTATAGCCGCCCAAATGCAGCGTTTTAGTAGCTTTTTCTAATTATTTGCAAAAAATGTGGTTTTAAAATGGTCTGGCTAAATGAATAATTCAATGTAAAAAGGCATTCCAAAGGGTCTAAGCAACTATGCTTTATCATGTTTTTGATTGTTAAATTAATAGCGTAAAAAAAGTTTGCCTGTTTTCGAATAAATGATTAATGTTA
>CAYUNA010000038.1:0-6428 GCA_964445895.1 uncultured Saprospiraceae bacterium
AAGAGACAGAATAATTATCCGCGCCAACTTATCATAATTAGCTTGACTTACTACTTAGGGAATTGGTAAAAGAATTAGCGAAAAAAATTATAAAAAACCGCAAAACATGCAACTCCTAGACGGAAAAAAACTCTCTCAAACCATTAAAGAAGAATTAGCCGTAGAGGTACAAAAAATCGCAGCAGCCGGTGGCAAAATTCCACATTTAGCTGCCGTTTTGGTGGGGGAAGACCCTGCAAGTCAGGTATACGTACGCAATAAAGTACGCTCTTGTGAGCAATGTGGCTTCAAATCGACGATGGTGCGCCGAGGTTCGGATATTACCGAAGCAGAGTTACTAGAAATAGTCAATGACCTCAATAATAATCCAGATATTGATGGTTTCATTGTCCAATTGCCGTTACCGAAGCACATTGATGATGAAAAAGTGACACTGGCAATTGACCCGAAAAAAGACGTGGATGGTTTTCACCCCGTTAATTTTGGACGAATGGCACAAGGCTTGCCCGCTTACTTACCAGCAACACCACATGGTATCATGATTATGTTGGAACGGTATGGTATTGAAACGGCAGGAAAACATGCCGTTATTATTGGTCGAAGCAATATTGTCGGTACACCAATGAGCATCTTATTGTCTCGAAAAGGCAACCCTGGCAACTGCACAGTAACACTCACGCATAGCCGAACAAAAGATTTGGCGGCAGAAGTCAAACGCGCAGATATTGTTGTTGCAGCAATCGGTATCGCTGATTTTGTCACAACAGACATGATAAAAGAAGGGGCAGTCGTCATTGACGTAGGTATCAATCGAGTAGAGGATGAAATGGCAAAACGAGGCTACCGACTCAAAGGCGATGTCGAATTTGGCACGGTTTCCGAGAAAAGTAGTTATATCACGCCTGTACCCGGAGGCGTAGGACCAATGACGGTGACCTCGCTGTTGTTGAATACCTTGAAAGCAAGTAAAAAAGAGGTTTATGGTTAATTAGATTTTATGAGTGAGGTGTTTAGGGAGCAAAACGGTTTTTGCAAACCGTTTTGCTCCCTAAAAATCCCTTTGGATTTAAAACTAGAGGAGTTTGAGGGATAAAAAGCGTTTGCAAAAACGCTTTTTATCCCTCAATAACCCCACCCGCGTTGTGTGAAAAGGTAGCGGATACCTTTGTTTTATAAATAATTTAATGTACAAGTTGTTGAAAAACAGTTTTTAGTAAATATCGGGTATCTGCTACCTATTCGTTTTTCGACCTTTTTACACAACCCCCACTATTTTTTATTGGAGGTCGAAAATTTGCAATTTTCTCGCTTCTCATAATTAAAAGAAACTTATTTTACACTGTAATAAAGAAGAATATTGCAGATACTTTGACTGATTTAAAAAGAAAAATAAGGGCAAAAGAGCAAGTTTAAAGCTGCTCAAATTTCATTCATAAAGTCTATTAGTCCCTTTGTGGACTACGTTTGTCTTAAAAAATAGGCTTTGGGTAAGCATTTATTGTGGAAAAGCGTTAATTTTAGCCTTACTTATAATGTGTAAACTGCTTAGAGCAAATTTTGCATTATCAAAATAACATTAAAATTATACTAAGTAACGATGAAAAAATAAGACCTGTCGAGTTGGCGGAGTTATTTTTTCATCGTTACTAAACACACTGTAAAGTAATTTTCTGGCTCCCTTAACAAAATTCACGTTATACAGTGTGTCAAAAAAATAAGAAAACTTATGGCAACTACTGCTCCGAATTATTCAACAAAAGGATTTTGGCAACGACCAGAAGGCGTAACAGGTGCGATTTTTTTAGCAGGAATAGTGCTGGGAGGAGGATACCTATTGGTCAGTAATATAGGTACTATAATGGCATTGACAGGTAATATCCTAGCGTTAAGTTTAATGCTAATCGCTTTGGCAGCCGTTATTTACATGGTACTTGACCCAAAAATGCGTAACCTCGTTTGGTATATGTATAAAAGCGTAATGCGTTCCATTACGGGCTTGTTTGTAAAAATTGACCCAATCGGTATTTTGAAAAGTTATGTGGAGGACTTGGAAGCGAACTTGGGTAAAATGAGCCAGCAGATTGGTAAATTGCGTGGACAATCTCGGAAATTGGAAGCTTTGATGAAGCAAAATGATGCAGAGATTACCAAAAACATGAAATTAGCAAGTGCCGCAAAAGCAAAGGGCGATGAAAAAAATACCATTTTGGCAACTCGAAAAGCTGCTCGAATGCGCGACACTAACGCCAAATATTCTGCATTGAATAATAAAATGGACGTGATGTACCGCATCCTTAAGCGGATGTACGAAAACTCGGAAGTGTTATTGGAAGATACCCGCGACCAAGTGACATTGAAAGAGCAAGAGCGCAAGGTTATTTTGACCTCTCACTCTGCTATGAAATCGGCAATGAGTGTTATTTCTGGTGACCCGGATAAGCGTGCAATGTTTGATGCGGCATTAGAACACATTGCGGACGATGTAGCGAATAAAGTAGGTGAAATGGAGCATTTAATGGAAATGTCGTCCAACTTTATGGATTCTGTAGACTTACAAAATGGTGTTTTTGAAGAAGAAGGCATGCGTATGTTGGAACAGTGGGAAAAGAAAAGTAGTCTATTGTTAATGGGGGAAAATGCTGGAAGTGAAGAAACTTTAGACCTGAATAGACCCGCTGCTCAACCCGAAAAACGGTCGGCTAGTAACGGTAATAATAGCTATGATAACTTGTTTAATTAACGAATTGTGAGTTACGGATTGCGATTTTTTGCAAGGATGTAATCGAAACTTTAGGCAATAAATTAGGAGTCATTCCGAATTTTTAGCCGAAAATGTTCCCGGAAGAAAATAAATTACGCACAGCTCAAGGGTTCTCAAAGGGAAAAAACTGGATTTTCTAAGAATCCAGTTTTTCCCCTTTGAGAACTCAGAGGTGAATACCGTAAAAATAGATTGAAATGGGGTGATTTTGCACCGTATTTCATTGAATTAAAAATTAGGGATGACTCCCGTTTTAGGAACGCGAATTAAATAAACTTCGGTTCTTGAACCAACAGATTTTGGTTTCATTTTGCGCTTTGAAAGTCCGATTTATGTTGATATAATGAGGATTTTCAAAGTGCAAAATGAGCGCAAAAGATGCCTTCAAGAATCGAAGGTTATTTAGTTCGCGTTCCTTAGTTTTTCGCAACTCGTCAAAACTCCTTCACAATCAATCCGTTTTTAATCCTCGGCTCAAACCATGTAGATTTTGGAGGCAACGTTTTTCCTGCATCCGAAATAGCAATAAAATCGTCCATTTTCACAGGATATAACATAAAAGCCATCCGGTTTTCGCCCTTCAATACTTTGGTCAGTATGCCTGGCAAACCAGCAGGTCCATCCACATATTTTACACGAGAATCTGTTTTGACATCTTTGATTTGCAATAATGGTTTTAAAATTTCCTCATTTAAAAGAGAGGCATCAAGTACTGTATTGTCATTTTTTACTTTCTCTAAAACTTCATTTCTCCATTTCAAGGAAAACCAGGTACGGTCTAAAAAGAGTGTCAATTCTCCTTTGGTTAATGGTTTTCGCGCTCGTGGTAGTACCTCAATATCGCATAATTTAGAAAGTTGAGCCATAAAGAGGGCAGGAGAGAAGTCCCCCACAATTTCGACGACGCGATTGAAGTCGAGAATTTCTAATTCAGTGGTCGGGAAGAGCGCACAGAGGAGTTGGTCGTAGGATTTTTCATCGGTTGTTCCTTGCAAGCGTTGGTGCATCAGAGCAGTCGTCGAAGTACGGTGATGTCCGTCAGCAATATAGGTACATGGAACATCTTCGGAGAATAAATGCTGAATTTTTTGAATGGTTTTACCATCTGAAATGCGCCAAAAAGAATGGGTTTGACTCGTTTTTTCAAAATGGATTTTCTGAATAGGGTGTTCTTTTTCAATTACTTTTTTTAGTAATTTGTCCACTTTTTGCACCTTTTTATACGTCAACAAAACGGGTTTGACTTGTGCGCCCCGTTTCAACATCAAGTGCATTTGCTGTTGTTCTTTACTTGCCAGTGTATTTTCGTGTTTTTTGATTTTTCCATCCAAAAAATCTTGAATATCAATACAGCAAACGAGTCCTAAATAGTTTTTTTCAAGCGATGAAATTTGATATGCATACAATCCTTCGCTTGCTGTCTTTTCAAAAAAACCACTTTCTGAATACTCATTGTACTCTTCTCTAACAGTACTGAAAAAATGGTCAGCTGAGGTGATGAAAGACATCCTAGGGTAGATGGCTTGAAATGGTCTTAAATTCATGTTTTATGTTGGCTAAGCGTTACTTAAATGCAACGTGGCAGTTAGAATGTTTTGATATTGAATATTGAAAAAGTTGTGGTGTCAATTTTCAACAATGAAACAACTTAGTAACGGTGAAAAAATAACTCTGCCAACTCGACAGGTCTTTTTTTTCTCATTTTCCTTTTAAAATCAGTTATAGTATCAACAATACTCCCTCTTTTAAAAGAAAACTAAACTGTCATTTCGACCGAAGTGGAGAAAAAAAAATACACTGTCCACTTAGCGGACTTATTATTTCATCGTTACTAAATTTTAATTCAAAAATGGCAAGGTAAGCAGCCTAATGTTTTTTTCAAATAAAAAGAGGGAAAAGAATGGGTAATCTGCAGAAAAAAGAAAAGTACGGCCGTCATCGCGACCATACTTTTCCGAGTTAACTAAACCCCAGTTTATTTCTGTCCATTTATGACGCGGCACTTAACCATCATTTAAAACTCGTTGCTGTCCCTTAACACTCATACCCGCATTGCTGAAGGTCAGGCGCACCATTTCTGGTCAAATGAAGTCATTCTACCGAAGATAAAACTTTAGATAACACTATGAAAGTTATTGTAATAAAAGCAGTTTTCGGGCATGTGTTCTTTAGATAAAAGAACATCCCTTGTTTTCATTCGCTACTTGTGATTGTGCCGCTAAGCATTGGTTTGAGTTCGGACAATCATTTGGTTTGTTTTGTATTATAAAAAAAAGAATGCTATTTGTTTCTTGTAATGTAGATGTTTAGAGATTTAAAATTGTTCGGTAGTAGATAAATAAATTAAAAAATGATGCGTGAATGGGTGGATTAAAATTGAGGGGTAATTGGCATTTGCATTCACGCATCTCTGATTATGGTAGGGGGAACAATATAATCGTTTGTGCCGCTCAAATCTCATACATAAAGCCTATTGTTCCATTTATATTTTCTCTTAAAAATTGTAAATGATTCAACCGAATCGAATCTGGTGTGTTTAAAGTGCGACCCCTGTAAAAATCGCTATTATACTGCTACTTTTTATACAGTGTATTAAGGAGTGAACAAATAATTAACTGTTCATTTAATTAATTACTCATTCCTAAGAAACAAGTCCAAATTCTAAAATACGTTTAGGGTATTGTTTTTCTGTTTCCTTAACTTATTTTCAATAACATGAAACGACAAGTAGAGGCGATGATGCCGACAGATTGGGGAATGTTCAGAATGATTGCTTATGCAGATTCTGAAACCGAAAAAATGCCACATGTTGCGATGGTGTCCAAAGATTTGGATGTGTCGCAACCTGTGTTGGTAAGGATGCATTCTGAGTGTTTGACAGGCGATTTATTCCACTCGCAACGTTGCGATTGTGGAGAACAATTGGACGCGGCGATGCAATTGGCAATGCGAGAAAATGGGATAGTCGTCTACTTGCGACAAGAAGGGCGCGGTATTGGTATTATCAACAAATTACATGCATATAATTTACAGGATAAAGGCTTGGATACTGTGGATGCCAATGTGGCTTTGGGGTTAGAAGTTGACAGTCGAGACTATCAGGTAGCAGTCGAAATTATGCAAGATTTAGGAATTAATAAGATTCATTTACTGACCAATAATCCACTTAAAATTCAAGCCATCGAAAACTCTCCAATCGAAGTGGTTAGTCGAATACCACTCATTATTCCTGCAAAAGATGGAAATCGTAACTACTTAAAAACTAAAGAGAAACAAATGGGGCATTTATTTAATGTTTGAATGTTTATTGTGATAAAATTTTCATTGGCTATATTGTTTTAGTTCTAAAACAATATTTTATATTAATTATACATTAAAAAAAAATATTTTTTCTTTCTTGGTATTTCCACCAAAAAGAAGGATTATTGCTATGCAAGAAGTATTATTCTATACTCAAAAGATGGTAATAGCTCTAAATCACTAAATTATAAGTTTTATAAAAAGTTATAATAATTATAAAAATATAATTTATTACACTGTAATTTAGCCATCTACCCAAAAGATTTAAGATTTTTCACCCACTTTTCTAAAAATGATTATTTTTTAAGAATACTTTCCCTGAAAAGGCATTAGTGATTGTTATTTGATGTGTTGTGCATCACTTAAC
>CAYUNA010000038.1:6528-14535 GCA_964445895.1 uncultured Saprospiraceae bacterium
CTTTCCCTGAAAAGGCATTAGTGATTGTTATTTGATGTGTTGTGCATCACTTAACTGTTACTTATTTGCGACGACGATTTTGACCATGCGCTCAGACGACATAATTATTCTACGTTTTTATAGCTAAGATTCATAGAATAATTATGTCCGAGTACTTAATTTGAGCATAAAAACAAATCCATTGTGAACAAGAAATTTTACTTAAAAGGCTTACCTATACTGCTTCTTTTTGTGGTGCTTTCCAGTGCATCCGGACAAGATATTCATTATTCTCAAATCGGAAATTCTCCAACAAATATGAACCCTGGTTTGATTGGCGTTTTTGATGGCAATCATCGATTTATTGCCAACTTCCGTGACCAATGGCGGTCTGTTCCTGTGCCTTATTTGCAATTGGCTGCTGGGTATGACCATCGTTTTTCAGATAAAAAAGAACGCTTGTTGCCATTTGCTGTTGGACTGAATTTGAATTATGATAAAGCGGGGGATTTGGGCTTATCGTGGACAAATATCGGACTGGGTGGTTCTTATGCCTTGAGACTTTTGAAAGATAAACATCATTTTTTATCTTTTGGTATCAATGGTTCGGCTAATAACCGTCGTTTTGACCCGTCTCAAGCTACGTTTGATGCGGAGTATGATATTAAAGAAGGGCGACCTGCCATTATTACTCCGTCCGAAACTTTCGAAAATACCTCCCGCTGGTTTGCAGATTTAGGTGGTGGTGTGAATTTGCGATTACAAAAAGATAGCTCACGGACGCATTTTGACGTTGGTGCTGGTATGTTTCATTTTTTTGAACCGAATGTTAGTTTTGAAAATAATCCTGCTGTAGAATTAAATCGACGAATAAATTTTCATGGAAATGGAACGATAGAAGTTGCGGATAAATTTGATTTGTTGCTGTTTGCCATGGCACAATTTCAAGGTAATTACGACGAAATTGTGATTGGTGCAGGTGGTTTGATTCATTTAAATACAAGAAAAGCACGGAAGTTTGCCTTACAATTGGGAGGAGTTTACCGCTTGCAGGATGCGATTGCTCCGTGGGTTGGTTTGCGTTTTACGGCTTGGCAATTTCATTTGAGTTATGACGTGAATATTTCCGATTTTACGCGAGCAACGAATGGTTTTGGTGGTCCAGAAATCACGGTGATTCATATCATTAAGAATGTGCCGCCAATGGATTATTGCAAATTATGTCCTAAATATATGTAATAGATTGATTTGGGTTTCCAAAATAGAGCGCTCACTATGGGGGAGGTTATTCTCTACAAACTCCTTTACTTAGATTTTTAGAAAATATCAAAAACCCTGGCCGATTGAAAATTTTTAAGAACTATGACCATGAAACTACCTACAATATTACTGTTATTTATTTTTGTTTGTTTTGGCGGAGATACATTTAGCCAAACGGAAAAAGCCTATGAGCAAAAGGCGGAAGAGGCATATATCAAACGGGATTATACAGGGGCTTTGGCGTATTATCAAGAATTGATTGAGATTGATTCCAATCGGGTAGATGCGTTGTTTTATGCTGGAGAGTCGGCACGGCAGATTCGGGCTTTTTCGATTGCTGAAAAGCATTTGATGAGGATTCCAGATAGCTTGAAAACGGGTATGTTTTATACGACTGATTTTCGAATAGCTAACGTAAAAAAAGGATTAGAAGAGTACGGCGAAGCGATTGGCTTTTATCAGAAATTCATTGAAAAAAATGCAGACCCAAGCAACCCATTTACCGAACGAGCTTTGAGTGAATTGGACTACTGTGAATGGGCGATAGAAATATTGGCATCACCTGTACAAACACAAATTACCCAGTTGGATACTGCCAAAATCAATACTTACTACATTGATTTTGCACCGTTTAAGAAAGATGGAATTTTATATTATTCTTCTGCTTATGTTTATAAAGAGGACGAAAAAGACAGAGAAGCCATTCAATATTACGGTACAGGACTTGGATTGGAGCAGGTTAATTATAATGATGAAGCATTGGTAACCCGCGTGTATGGGTATGATGAAGCAGAAGATAGTAAAGAGATAATTCCTTTTGCTTTAAAAAATAATGAACACGTTTCGCATACCTCATTTTCGGATGATGGAATGCAGGTTTTTTATACCATTTGTCAAAATAAAAAAGATACGATTGGTGAATTTTTATGTCAAATTTACTACCGGGATAAAGACGCTACGGGGCATTGGAAAGGCGCAAAATTATTACCTCCCAATATTAATTTACAACAATATACTGCTACACAACCAAGTGTAGGTACTGGCCCCGATGGTGAGCAATTATTGTTTTTTTCATCTAATCGACCGGGTGGTAAAGGCAAGTTGGATTTGTATGTTTCCGAAATTACAACTGATTCTATTTTGAAATTTTCGACTCCGCTACCTTTGACGGAATTGAATACTCGTTATGATGATATTTCTCCGTATTATCATTCGAGTAGTCAAACGTTATTTTTTAGCTCGGAAGGGCATAAGACACTGGGTGGTTTTGATATTTTTAAAACGAAAAAAGAAAGGATTCAATCGAAAGATTCAACTGAAATGATTGAACAATGGGCAACTCCTGAAAATATGGGTTACCCAATGAATAGTAGTTATGATGACCTCTATTATATATTTTCTTCAGAAGATGGAAAGGCATATTTCGCCTCCAACCGACCCAGATCTTTGTGTGCTGACCCAGAGGAAGGTTGTACTTGTACAGATTTGTACGAGGGGACAATTTTGGTGGATTTGAATACCTTGGTTTACAATGCAATTGATAGCTCTGCATTGGATGGTGTAGAGTTGAAACTAACAAACTTGATGACGGGAAATGTAGATACGATTCAACTCAATGAAAATGGTAGTTTGTTTAATTTTCCTTTAAGTTTAGAGGCAGATTATCGTCTTGTTGCCTCAAAAACAGATTACGACCCCGTGGAAGTAACCTTCAATACCAAAGGAATTATTGGTTCGGTGACTTTAGAAGAAAAGCTCTATTTGGTGCCACAAATCAATTTATTGGTGTTGACTTTTGATGCGATTAGTAAGCTGCCATTAAACGGGACAACGATTAATTTGCATAACAATTTGATGAATTCAGACTCTACCGTTTTTCTACCAGTAATGACTAATCAGGCAAAGTTTAAAATTGATTTCAAACAAGATTATGTGGTGCGTGGTGCGAAAAAGGAATATTCTACCGCTGAAGATGTCTTCGATACTTATGCTTATTCGACACCAACTAATATTACGATTGAGCTATACTTGAATACCTTCAATTTACCATTGACATTGTATTTTGATAATGACAAACCTCGCTATGCTCGCACGAGTGCAGATACGACGGTGACCTTGACTTATGGTGAAACCTATAATACCTATTTAGCACGCCGAACTACTTTTAAAAGTGGATACACAAAGAATTTAGTGGGTACGCCTCGTGAATTTGCTTCAAATGAAATTGATAGGTTTTTTGAAGATGAAGTCATTAAAGGTTGGAATGATTTACAGGCATTTTCAGAACAGTTACTGCCTTATTTAAAAGCAGGAAACGAAATTGAAATCATCGTAGAAGGCTACGCAAGCCCTTTGGCTGATTCTGTTTATAATGATCGGTTGACCAAGCGGCGAATTAGTTCTGTGATTAATCAATTGAGTGTTTTTTCTCAAGGCGAATTATCCGATTACTTAGAACGAGGTATTTTGATTGTAAAAGAAGAACCTAAAGGGGAAGAGACCGCTGCGACAACCATTAGCGATAATAAGCAGAATCAACGAGCCTCTGTTTTTAGCCCGGCAGCATCGCGAGAACGACGGGTAAGGATTACGGATGTACGTCGTCAGGAGAGTATGATGTCTTGGTTAGAAAAAGAGAAGTGATTGGTTAGGTGCGCTGTAACGTAATTTTTTTTAGAATTTTTTAATATAAATTCTATAAAAAAACAAGATTCCAAAACCAATTTAAAATAAAAAATAAGTCAAAAGGCGACTCGTATTTAAACGAAAAGTCGAAGACACAATAAATAAATATCCATGAAAAATAAATGGACATACCGAATAAGTAGCTTGTGGTTATTGATGCTCAGTCTGCTGGCAATCAATGATTTGGAAGCACAAATTGCTATTGATTTCACGACGGTTTCCCCAACTTGTAATGGTTTTACAAATGGTACAGCTACCGCCAGTCCCAGTGGCGGAACAGCTCCCTATCTCTATTTTTGGAGCAACGGACAAGCTGGGCAGACGAGTTTTAATCTTACAGGTGGCGACTACTCTGTAACGGTCTCAGATGCTACCGGAACAACTGCGACGGGAACGACAACTGTGACTCAACCCAGTGTATTGGAAGCGATGGTAACGGCAGGTGGTGATGTTTGTGATGGTACAAATGGTATATGGTCAGCGACGGCTACTGGCGGAACAGCTCCCTATATTTATGAATGGAGTACGGGGGCAATGACGCAGAGTGTAAGCAATTTTTCAGCAGGTTATTTATCGGTAACAATAACAGATTCGAATGGTTGTAAAGCGATTGGAGGGCGTACGGTTAATTTGCCTTTGTCTGTAGAAGTAATTACCACTGATGTCGTTTGTTTTGGAATATGTGATGCGAGTGCTACTTCGATAATTACGGGTGGAGTAGGGCCGTTTACTTATTTGTGGAATAATGGTTCGACCGACCCTAGTTTACCCTGGATTCCTGCTGGCGACTTTTCAGTGACGGTAACGGATTCTGACGGTTGTGTAGCTATTGGTAGCGGTACGGTAAACGAACCACCAGAAATTATTTTGAACGCTGCGATTACTGGACAATGTACAGATAATGCCTCTATTTCGGTAACGGCATCGGGAGGGACACCACCATTTGACTACTTCTGGAATACAGGTGCAACTTCACCAGATTTAACCAATTTATCAGCTGGAACTTATGCGTTGACCGTGACAGATGCCAATGATTGTAAAGTAGATACTGCCTTTGTCATTAGTGGTGGCGTAGAAATTGAAATTGTCGATATCATCAATCCTACTTGTGTAGGTGGTATGAATGGGACGTTGACCGTTGGTGTGACTGCGGGCGAAGCTCCTTTTGATATTCTGTGGAGTAATGGCGCAACCACCCCAATGGTAACTGCTTTGGATGCAGGAACTTTTACCGTAACCGTAACGGATGCGGCAGGATGTACCGCAGAGGAAAGTGTGACGCTGGTGCCAACTTCAGATTTGATTTTAGAATTAAGTGCTACGCCCGCTGAGTGCGACGGTACAGGCGGAACAGCAACGGTCGATAATGTCATAAATGGTGTCGCGCCATTCGTTTATCAATGGGGAACAACGCCAGTACAAACAACCCAGACGGCAGTTAATTTGGCAGGTGGATTCTACGATGTAACGGTAACGGATGCTAATAATTGTCAGGCGACTGGTACGATAGAAGTGGAATCTGGTAACAATTTAACCATTTTATTGCAAGTAGAAAATGCCTCGTGCAGCAATACCAATGATGGAGAAATTACGATTCAACAAGTGGGCCCAAATGCAATTCCACCATTGGTATACGCATGGAGTGACTCGACAATTATGGGAGATGTAGCGAGTGATTTGCCTTCAGGTACTTATAGCGTGACCGTAACAGATGCTACGGGGTGTACAGGGGCCGCAGAAAATATTGTAGTGGATTTTGATTCGTCGATTGAGTCAGATATTCTTTGGGAAGTAGATACTTGTATGGGGGATAGCATTTTAGTCACTTTTTCTGAAATGTCAGCCTTAACTCCAGCAAATGCAGTAATTACCTCATGGAATTGGACATTTGACAATGGCATTACTTCAAATGACCCAACGGTACAGTTATATGCTACTTCAGATTCAATCGAAGCGCAATTAATTGTTATGAACTCTTCGGGATGTATTGATACCGTTGCTGAAATGATTGTTTTCAATTTGCTTTGCGACCTTTATTCTGATACTTTATTTGTTTGTGAAAATGAAGAATTGACCCTCATGCCTGATCCGGATTGTACAGGCATTACGACTTATGAATGGGCAGCCAATCCAGCAATTATAGCTGGTGGAAATACTGCATCTCCAACGATAATGACAAATGATGATGTCCTTTTAATGGTCAACTTAACAAATGCGTTAGGCTGTAGTCTAATGGAAGAAATTTATGTAGAAGTCATCGATACGTCGAAGCAAATCATGGAAGACGAAATTATGACAACTCAATGTGATAGTACCACCGTTGACTTTTCCATTGACAATATGGACATCGCGTGCTATTCGTGGATTTTTGATTACCCAAATTTTGATAATACTGGAAACGGGCAAAACCCGAGTTACACTTACCCAGAACCAGGCATTTACACCTTGGCAATTGCGCCAAATTTGCCCTGTTTAGATACCATTTTCAAAGAAGTACTGGTCTTGGAGCCTCCATCTGCTGATTTCACTGTGAATGTATCCCCCTGTACGGAAACAGTTGATATTAGTTTGATGGATGCTTCACTCACGCCCGAAGACATTACAGCGTGGCAGTGGACTTTGAGCAATGGTGATACCTCTTCCATGCAAAATCCGACGTTCACATTCGACTCTTGTCAAGTGATTGATGCGACGTTGATTATTGATTTTGAAACAGGGTGTCAGGATACGGCAATGATGAGTTTTGAAGTACCTGTTTTTGAAAATCCACCAGAAATCATGGATACGATAATTGTCTGTGCAGCGGGCGATACCATCTTTTTAAATCCAAATGGCGACCCCGATTTTGAGTATGCGTGGATGCCAGCTAATATGGTAGATGACCCGACTTCACCTAACCCAATGGTCGTTGTGGATGGTTCTTCAATATTTTCAGTAGTGATTTCTGATGATGGTTGTGGCGATACTTGTTCGGTAGCAATGGATGTAGTTGTCATTTTGTCGGATTCCATTATGTTGACTGTCCCGGATGATATTAGTGTTTGTGAAGAAACGGAAGTGGATTTGGGTGCCGGAACGGATGTTCCTGTGACTTTTGTCTGGGCGACGAATCCTGATTTTAACCCAATTTTGGGCACAGAGGGTGTTCTGGATACGAGTACACTCAACAACTTTATCATTACTGATACGACAACAATTTATGCGATGGCAACGGACGAATTTGGCTGTGTAGAAGTCGATAGTTTTTTAGTTGCCAACTATGAAGTACGAGCAGAACCGCAAGATTTTGTCAATGTTTGCATCAATGATACTTTGGTACAAGTGCCAATTGAAAACTTGTCCGCAGTCGATACTGTAACCTGGCTGCCTGACAATCCGAACGGAACAGTACCTTTAGAAAGTGGTATTTTTACCATTCAAATAGTCAATGATCAAGGCTGTACGTTGGAGCAAGATGTAGAAATTAATGTACAAGATATTAATGCTGATTTAAATGTCGTTCCAGGTTTGGACACCATCCTACTAGGAGATGATGTCAGAATAACGGCATTGGTAGATGATGATTTTGTGTACAATTGGTCGCCAGCAAGCACATTGGACGACCCGACTATTGCGACGCCAACCGCGACGCCAGACATGACAACCACTTATGTGTTAGAAGCCGTCGATACCGTTACTGAATGTCGTGGCATGGGGTCTTCTCAAATCTGTGTCGTCAACAATCTTTGCGGTGATCCACTGATTTATGTACCGAATGCATTTACACCAAACGGCGATGGCTTGAACGATGTTTTCTACGTCAGAGGCTTCAATATTGATGAAGTAGAAATGGTCGTTTACAATCGTTGGGGACAAAAAGTATTTGAAACTCGTGAAGTTACCAAAGGTTGGGATGGCTCGTTTGAAGGAGAAGTGGCACCACCGGATGTATATGGATATTATTTGAGAGTAAGTTGTATTTCGGGGGGAGAATATGAGCAGAAGGGGAATGTAACGGTGATTCGTTAGGTTGCATGTCTAGTTTTTATACGAACTGAAAATCAAGCATTTAAGTGAATTGACATTCAAACTTGTTATATGTTC
>CAYUNA010000039.1:0-1404 GCA_964445895.1 uncultured Saprospiraceae bacterium
CGTTACTAATCAACCCAAATCGTTTTTGTATTCATAAATTCTCGAATACCATGCTTATACAACTCTCGTCCGTAGCCACTATTCTTCACTCCACCAAACGGAAGACGCGGGTCTGAAGCCGTCAATTTATTCACAAAACTGTTACCCGCTTCGAGTTGCAAAGCAACCTTTTCACCCCTTTTTTTATCGGACGTAATGACACCTGACCCTAAGCCAAATTTTGAATTATTGGCCAATTCAATCGCGTGTTTTTCATCCTTTGCCCGAATCACCGAAGCCACTGGCCCAAAAAGTTCTTCATCAAAAGCTTCCATGCCTGGCTGCACTTCTGCCAAAATCGTTGCTGGATAATAAGCTCCTTTATCTTTTGGAATTTTTCCACCCAAGACCAATTTAGCCCCTTGATTGATGCTCTTTTTTACCTGTTCATGAAGTTCATCCCGCAAGTCGTGTCGTGCCATTGGCCCAAAGAAATTATCCTCATTCATTGGGTCGCCCATTTTCGCCTTTTTCATTTTCTTTTTATACAATTCAAGAAAATCATCGTAGATTTTATCCACAATAATCATTCGTTTGGCAGCGATGCAAGTTTGACCATTATTTTGCAAACGTCCTTTGGTTAGCAACGTAGCAGCCATTTCTAAATCCGCATCTTGCAAGACAATATAGGCATCCGCGCCCCCTAATTCTAATACCGTTTTTTTGAGATTTTTACCCGCAGTTGCCGCAACAGCTCGCCCAGCAGGTTCACTTCCCGTCAAGGTCACAGCGGTGATTCGTTCGTTTTCAATTATTTTTTCGATGGCATCAGAACTTACATTTAAGTTGGCAAATAACCCTTTTGGAAACCCTGCTTTTGCAAAAATTTCCTCCAATTTGAAAGCACAACCCTGTACGTTGGAGGCGTGTTTTAAAACACCCCCATTCCCCGCCATTAGTGCTGGAACAATGAATCGAATGACTTGATAGAAGGGAAAATTCCAAGGCATTACCGCCAAAATAACTCCTTGAGGTTGATATGATATATAACTTTTGGTCGCCTCTGTTTCAATAATTTCATCAGCTAAATAAGCTTCCGCATGTTCCGCATAATGACGACAGATGAGTGCGCATTTTTTAATTTCCGAACGTGCAGCCCCAATCATTTTGCCCATTTCCTGAGTCGCCAACTTGGCGTATGCTTCTCTGTTTTCATCTAAAATATCGGCAGCTTTCAACATCAATTTTGCTCGCTTTTTAAAGGAAGTTTTTTTCCATTTTAGCCAGGCTTTATGTGATTTTTCAATCTTTTTAGCTGCTTCTTTTTCAGAAATTCGATTGTAATCCGCTATTTTTTTTCCCGTTGCCGGATTGGTGGAAGTTGCTGTATTTGCCATGTTCTTTTTATTTTAATTTGACTCTGTA
>CAYUNA010000039.1:1504-14516 GCA_964445895.1 uncultured Saprospiraceae bacterium
ATTGGTGGAAGTTGCTGTATTTGCCATGTTCTTTTTATTTTAATTTGACTCTGTAGATACATGACACTATTTAAGTGCCTCGTAGTAATTAATTCATAATTCCTAACCGTCAATTTTTACATTTTTTGAAAACTCCTTAATCCGAACATTTAAAATTTCGTGATTCAAGGAATAATCCACTGCTAAATCAATAATATGAAGTCCTTTTTTATTTAAAACCTCTTGAAAGGTTTGCTCAAAATCAGCCACAGATTCAGGTCGATAACCATGCGCCCCATAACTTTCTGCATATTTGACAAAATCTGGATTAGAAAATTCTAACCCATAATCTGTCAAGCCCATTCCTTCCTGTTTCCACTGAATCATCCCGTAAGCATTGTCGTTTAAAATGATGACCACCAAGTCTAAACCCAACCGTACCGCCGTCTCCAATTCTTGCGAATTCATCATAAAACCGCCATCGCCATTGACCGAAACGACCTTCCGATTGGGATACAACATCTTGGTCATCATCGCCGAAGCCAATCCTGCCCCCATTGTGGCGAGGGCATTGTCGAGAATTAAACCATTTTGAATATGACACCGATAATTTCGAGCGTACCAGATTTTATAAATACCATTATCGAGGGTAATCATCCCGTCATCGGGAAGAATATCTCGTGAAATTTTCACCAATCGCTGCGGCAAAATTGGGAAGCGGTCATCCTTTTCGTACTTAGACAAATGACTGTTGACATTCTTACGAACCTCCAAAAATTTGTCTTTATCCCATTGGTCACGAAGAGGTTTCAGGTGTTTTGTCAATTGCTCAATACTGTTGGCAATGTCGCCGATAATGTTGAGTTGAGGAAAATAAACTTCTCCAATTTCTGCTGGAAAAAAGTTGACATGAATCACTTTTCGATTGTCACCCGCGTGCATAAAAAACGGTGGCTTTTCAATGGTATCATGTCCAACATTGATGATTAAATCCGCGTTATCAATTGCTTCGTGCAAAAAATCATCATCGGATAACGCAGCCGTTCCGAGAAACAAATCATGGCGTTCATCAATAATCCCCTTGCCCATTTGGGTATTGAAAAACGGAATTCCGACGGCATCAACAAACGTAGTCAAGGCTTTACTCGCTCGTTTTCGATTCGCACCTGCACCAATTAAAAGTAGCGGTTTTTTAGCTTTTTTAATCATCGTCACCGCATCCAAAATCGCGGTATTCCCTGCATATGGCATCCGATAATCAACGACCTCAAAAATGTGTGGATTGTCCACATTTTCTTGCGCCACATCTTCTGGCAGTTCGATATGTACTGCCCCCGGACGTTCCTCCTGCGCTTTTCTGAATGCTTCCCGTACGATTGCTGGTACATTTTGACCATGTGTGACCGACCTAGTATATTTAGTTAGTGGGCCCATCATTTCGACCACATCAATGATTTGAAACTTACCTTGCTTTGCCGTTTTTATCGGTTTTTGCCCCGTTAGAATGACCATCGGCATTGCCCCTAATTGCGCGTAGGCGGTGGGCGTCACCATATTTGTCGCGCCCGGACCAAGGGTAGATAGACACACACCAGCTTTGCCCGTCAATCGACCATACGTTGCGGCCATAAAGCCTGCCCCCTGTTCGTGACGAGTCAAAATGAGTTGGATTTTATCGGACTTGCGGACGGATTCTATAAAGTCTAAATTCTCTTCTCCAGGTAAGCCAAAAATATATTCTACGCCTTCTTTTTCAAGGGCTTTGACAAATAAATCAGATACTTTCATTTACATTGGACAACTCAGAAAGCATTTTGTTCAGTTAAATACATGACTCTATTTTTGATGGACCTAAAACCACCGTAGCCATCGTTCTAATATCAGAAACATTGACAGTTTTAAAAGGGTCGAGATACTCCAAATGGTGTTTCTTCATTAAATTCTCCAACACCTTTTTATCCAATAAATAACGTGTAGATTCATCTGGCAATTCATAAACATCATCATATAAATGCCTTGCAAAAGGTTCAATTGTGTGCTTTGCCGTCATTCTAAACCAAATAATGCCCGTTGGCGACAAGACGCGAATCAGTTCTTCCATCATTTGGATAAAATGCGCCCTGTTTTCACAAAAATGCAGCACTGCACTCGAAATAATAAAATCAAAATGTCCATCAGGAAAGGGAATATTGACTAAATTAGCAACGGAGAACCGGGATTTATCGTAGTTTTCATTCCACAGCGGTAAGTGTTGATGCAACTCGCCGATTGCTTCTTCACTTCGGTCAATACCCCAAATTTGAAAATTATTCCTCACCAACAACTCACTGTTTCGCCCCCAACCACAGCCTGCATCCAGAATGCGCAGGTCTGGAGTGATGCGGTTTTTCATCAATTGGTCAAGAAGATAAATGTCTGTTTTCCCAAGATTTGGCAACATATTTTGCTTCTATTTTTTAAGCGATGCTCTGTCCGCCCGCAGATTTTTTGATAAAAAAACTATCCCTGATGACCGAAATATCCAATCATTTGAAAAATAAATAATCCGATACCAGCAACGACCAGACCCCAATTGGTCAATAAATGAAACGTCTGATAACTCTCTCTTTTTTTCCAAAATTTGATGAGAAAAATGATAGGAATCAATGCGGCTATTTGACCTAATTCGACTCCAACATTAAAGCAGACTATTTTTGCAAAAATACTATCTGACCCCATATCAAATGATTGCAAGCGCGTAGATAGCCCAAAGCCATGAATCAACCCAAACAAAAAAACCATTAGTAATAAATTGGGCGATTTAATCTTAAAAATCTTCTCAAAACCGCCTAAATTCTCGAAACCTTTATACAAAACACTCAACGCTATCACCGCATCAATCAAGTGTTCGTCTGCTTTGATGCCCAATAAAGTCGCCGAAATTAGCGTAATGCTATGTCCTAAAGTGAAGACCGTAACAAACTTGACGACGTCCTTGATATTGTCCAAAAAGAAGATGACCCCAACCAAAAACAGTATATGGTCGTAGCCCGTGACCATATGTTTTGCGCCTACGAGAATGTAGGCTAAGAGCCCGCCGTTACTCAATATTTCTTGATCAGACTGAGAAACGCCGTGCGCGAAAGCGACCAGAGGGAGCAAGCAAAATATTAAAGTCGAAAGGGTGAAAAACAGTTTTTTTTGTAATGTTAATTTCATGAATGTGTGGATTATTTATGTGTTAGTTAAGTAAATACACTGTGTAAAAAATCATTTTTCGAGGGTAGGTTTGGGGCGAGATTGAATTTATTTATTCTAACCAAAAACAACTTAGAACTAAAATTCCAATACTAATAAAAATACTCATCGCGAAACCATCAATCATCAAGTCTGCTTGGGTCAGCAACGCCATTGTACCTAATATAATCGGTATAATCAATACGAAAGCGAGCAATTTTGTGATGAGTTTTTTACCCAATAAAAACGCGATAGAACCGAGCGCACAAGCAAAGGCTAAGGCTATCCACTTGGTCCATACAAAAAATGGTAAAACACTCAAATTGTTGCTCATTTCAACAATAGAAGGATAAGCGTTGGCTATTTTTATTAGAAAAATATTCTCACCGATGTCGCTCAATAATGCCAAAATTGCCAGTGGCATTCCTAATTTCAACCATTTTAAATCATAGTGAGGCGCTGCCTTTTTAAAAAATAAAAAGAGAAAAAAGGAATAGATAACCATAAAAAAGAAGTCAATGTAATTGCCGATATTGAGCCCAGCTATTTTTTCGTCGATGGAAAGACTTTCTTCAATGGCATCTTCTGTTGGCTCTAACAGGGAAAATAACGTAGTAACATTTTCTGGAGTTTTCACAAATTCAAAAGCAACAATGAAACTGGAATAATTTTCTGGCGATTCTTTTGGAAAAAAGACATTCATTGCGACCATACAGATGACCAATGGAATGGCGAAAAATCCAATTTTAGCAAATGGAGACTTGAAAAGCTTGGAGATGTTGGTCATAGACATTTTTTTTAGCAAAAGTACTTTAGATTTTTAGTAAAGCTCCAACAGAATTGCAATATTTAAGTTTTTGTAAAGAACGTGAAACTAGTACACTGTAAAGTAAGTTTCTTTAAATTTTTAAGAGGAAGAAAATTGCGAATTTTCAATCTCCAATAAAAAATAGGAAGTAAAAACTAATTTCTACTTCCTAAATTTCATATAAGTGCCACTTGGTACTTAACTCCTACACGACCATACGCCGTCTCTAATCGCCCAAATTCGCATCGAAGTTGACCAACTCTACAAAGCGTTCTACTCTATCAATCACATCTTGCTTTGTTAGTCCTTTCATGCGCTCTGTCCCAAATTTTTCAACACAAAAAGACGCCATTGCTGAACCGTAAATTACGGCACGTTTCATATTGTCAAAACTCACATCATCAGTTGAAGCCAAGTAGCCAATAAAGCCACCAGCAAAGGTATCGCCCGCACCGGTTGGGTCAAAAACTTCCGCCAAGGGCAAAGCTGGAGCAAAGAAAATATTATCGCCTTCAAACAACAACGCACCATGCTCTCCTTTCTTGATAACCAAGTACTTAGGCCCCATTTTGTGGATAGCTTTCGCACAATTGACTAAAGAATATTCGCCAGATAATTGACGTGCTTCTTCATCGTTGATTACCAAAACATCGATTTTAGCAATCACTTCTTTCAACCGTTCCATAGCGATGTCCATCCAAAAATTCATGGTGTCCAACACAATCAATTTCGGCTTTTTGTTCATTTGCTCGATGACGCGCATCTGCACGTCTGGCGTCAAATTGCCCAACATCACATACTCCGAATCTTTATAGCTATCCGGCAAGATTGGGTCGAAATCCGCCAATACATTCAACTGCGTATCCAAAGTATCTCGCTTATTCATATTATCATGGTAGCGACCTGCCCAGAAGAAAGATTTTTCGCCTTCTTTGACCTGTAGACCATCCAAATTGATACCTCGTCCTTTCATATAGTCCAACATATCTTGTGGAAAATCATCACCAATCACCGATACCACATTCACTGAATCCGTAAAATAAGAGGCTGATAAGGAAATATAAGTTGCCGCACCACCGACGATTTTTTCCGCGTGTCCGCGAGGTGTTTGAATGTCGTCAAATGCGACTGTACCAACTGTTAGTAAGCTCATAAGTTGTAGTTTTTAAATGGCGTACGGTCATCGGCTCACGGAGAATTTAGATTTTAATAGAACCTGTCATATTTTGAGGAAATATCCTATTGTGCTGTGAGCAGTTTGCCGTTTGCCATAAATGAAAAAAGCCCTGTCACGCATGTAGCGAACAGAGCTTTTGCGCTCCCTCAAGGACTTGAACCTTGGACCCTCTGATTAACAGTCAGATGCTCTAACCAGCTGAGCTAAGGAAGCATTTTTCGTTGTTTATTTTGGAAGTAATTTGCCCTTTCTTTCAAGAGCGACGCAAAGGTATATCTTTGTCTTTTTATCTGCAAATCTTTTAAGCGTTTTTTTTTATAAAAAGTTCCTTTATTTTTCAAAAAATCACTAATCAACTGATTTACAGGTACTTATTTAGAAAAATATTTTAAATAAAATTTCATAATAATTAACCTTCTCTTCTCTTTTTTCAAAAATCAAACCAATTTTTATAAAATCAATATAAAAAACAAAACATATGTAATTGTATATTAAAATCTAACTCAAAAAACTGTCAGAGAAAGCTCCGATTTAGCATTTCCGCTATCCCTCCGTAAGGCGTCAACCGTCATTTAACGTACTTAACAGCCACATAAAATTTGGGGTCAACTGCTCCCAACATCTTCGCGACTGTTGGCGACACCACCACTTTTACATCCGATCCATGCGCACGGTCTTGAATGCGACCAATCACCTTAACATAAACCGTTCGATTATACATTGGATTGTTGACGGCGATATAAGAGCCAATTTTAGCTTCCCGATGCAGAGCATAGAGTTTATTAGCACTTTTTTCCTCGCGATTCCAGTACGCTGCACCATTTTGTTTTTGCTCTTTTTTACGAACATTTTGACTCATAAATTTTTGCCGATTAAGTGAACTTTTACGCCACAGCGGACTCACATGTTTTGACCGCAAAGAATCAGGAATACCGTTGATATTAATCCAACCGACTGCCAATACTTGCCCGATTTGTAGTTGTGCATCAGGAGGCAGATGATTGCGCGCATACATCGTATCGACGGGGAGTTTGAAATGTCGTTGTGCAATCCCATAAAAAGTGTCTCCTTTTTTAACTTGATACATCAATGGAATCCACTCGCTTGCTTGATAATATGGCGACCACAATCGACGAATTGCTTTATTTGGCAGCGGAATTTTCACTTTTTGCCCTGGCTCATAATTATCTACCAAATGCGGATTATAATAATAGACATCATCCAATCGCAAGCCATAAAAACGAGCAACTCCAAACAGCGTTTGACCACTTTCAAGCGTATGATGAAAGTATTTTTCGCCGTAGCGGTCTATTTTTAAATTGATGGTATCCTGCGGAATCAGGAAGTGCAAACTATCCCCTGTCGTCGCAGAAGCTTGATAAAAAAGCAGGATAAAAAAGGCTATCCAATGTAGTTTTCTCATGTTTAAAACAAGGTTAAAAGCTGCTAAAAGAAATTTAATCGGTGTGGGTGTAGCTCTTAGAATCTGAGGGCAAAAATACTGAAATTTGTTGATAATCAAGGTTTTGAAACCATATTTTGTATAAAAAGGCAAGGATAATACCATGTTTGTGCTTTGAAGTTTTTAAATAAATGTTCTAAATTCTTGTGTTAAAACACAAATTTTGTTAATTTAGCGGCTGAGAAATTATCGACGATTAAATTTAGGAAAAGAACATACAAATGAACCTCACCACTGCAAAAGATGCCTTAAAAAAGTACTTTGGTTACGACTCTTTTCGTCCTATGCAGGCGGAGATTATCCAAGCCATTTTTGATAAAAAAGATGCACTTGTGTTGATGCCAACAGGAGGCGGGAAGTCGATTTGTTTTCAGATTCCAGCAGTGACAATGGAGGGCGTTTGTGTCGTGATTTCGCCGTTGATTTCATTGATGAAAGACCAAGTGGAAGCCTTACGGGCAAATGGAATTCGGGCGGCTTTTTTGAATAGTTCGTTGTCTTATGAAGAATCGCGGCAAGTAGAGGATGACTTATTTAATAAAAATTTAGATCTTATATATGTGTCGCCCGAAAAGGCGTGTTCAATGGAATTTTTGCCGTTGTTAAAAAGCCTGAATGTCAATTTAATTGCGATTGATGAGGCGCACTGTATTTCAAGTTGGGGTCATGATTTTCGACCAGAATACACGAAGATTAAATTTTTGAAAGCGCAATTTCCCAATACGCCAACGGTGGCATTAACGGCAACTGCCGATAAAATGACCCGGAATGACATCGTGAAGCAAATGGAACTGACCGATCCGGAGATTTTTATCGCTTCTTTTGACCGTCCAAATTTGAGTCTGGAAGTCCGTCCTGGACGAAATCGCCTGTCGCAAATCACAGAATTCATCAATGGAAAACCGAATCAGCCCGGCATCATTTATTGTTTAAGTCGGAAGAGTACGGAAGATGTTTGCGCCAAATTATTAGACCTGGGAATTGATGCAGACTTTTATCATGCGGGTATGCCGTCACACGAGCGCGCTCGCGTACAAGAGCGCTTCATTAAGGATGAAACACAGGTGATTTGTGCAACAATTGCTTTTGGAATGGGGATTGATAAATCAAATGTACGCTGGATTATCCACTACAATCTACCCAAAAATCTGGAGGGTTATTATCAGGAAATTGGTCGGGCAGGAAGAGACGGCGTAAAAGCAGAAACCTTGCTTTTTTACAGTTTTGGTGACGTGGTGATGTACCGAAAATTTTTGGATGATGCTGAGACCAACGAACATACACAAATCAAACATTCGAAGCTCAATCGGATGTATCAGTATGCGACGGCGGTCTCTTGTCGACGTAAAATGTTGCTTAATTATTTTAATGAAAATATGCGGGAGGATTGCGGCAACTGTGATGTCTGCAAAAATCCACCGACATTCATTGACGGGACGATTATCGCGCAAAAAGCGTTGTCAGCGATTTATCGGTTGCAAGAAAAAGTAGCAACAGGGATGTTGATTGACGTGCTGCGGGGTTCAGCACGGGCAGATATTATGCGATTTGGCTACAATAATATCAAGACTTACGGGGCTGGGCGCGATATTTCAAAAAACGATTGGCAGAACTATTTTGAGCAATTGTTGAATCAGGGTTTTGTGGAGATTGCTTATGATGATTATAATAAAGTAAAACTAACCGAATCAGCGAAAGCAGTGCTTTTTGAAGGGCAAAAAGTACAAATGGTTGAGCCAGAAGCCATCAAAAAACGGCAAGAAGCAGAACGCGAGAAAGCTTCTCCTAAACGAATTAAATCCGCTGACCGTCAACGCGTTAGAGATGAATTATTTGAACATATTCGTATTATTCGATTGGATATTGCGCGCAAAAAAGGAGTACCTCCATACATAGTCTTCAACGATGCGACACTAGAAGAAATGGCTGCTGAACGTCCGCACAACATGGAGGAAATGATGAAAATTAGCGGAGTTGGTGAAGCAAAACTGAAAGAATATGGTCGTCTGTTTTTAGATGGTATTCAGGATTTTTTGGTTACAAAAAAAGGCGAAGGGGTAAAAGTCAAAGGTGTGACCGTTTTGGAAACAATGCAAATGTATCGACAAGGTTTGACCCCCGAAGAAATTGCCGAACGGCGCGGACTCAATCCCGTAACTATAATGGGACATTTGGCAAAAATGTACGAAAAAGGAGAAAATGTAGTCCTCTCAAAATTTGTCAATAAAACAGAGATTAAAATGGTTCTGGATTGTTTGCAACATTTGGAAGCTCCTTATAAAATGAAGGAAATTTTTGATATGCTGGATGAGAATTTACCCTATGAAAAAATTCGGTGGGCGTTGGCGTACTACAATCGGAAAATGAAGGGGACTGTGGAGGTTTAAACGATTAGAAAACTTGATAAAATGGTTAAAAATTGCTAATTTTGATTATCATTTTAAATTAAATATAATGGCAAACAATATTCAATATGAAATTCAGCAAATAAAATCACTTTTTCCAAAGTTGGAAACAAGCGATTTAGAAGACTTCATGAAAGAAATTGGTCAAATTATTACCAAACGGAGATTTCCAAATAAAAAAAATCAAGAATTGATATTGTTGCAAAAGTTGAATGAAACTGGACTTTCCAAAGAAAAATTAACACGGTATTTATTTCTTTTAGACAAACGAAAAACAAAGGAACTACCTGCCAATGAATTAAAAGAATATTTCAGACTTATTGAAGAAGAACAGGAAAAACAGCTTAGTAGAATTCTAATTTTAGGAGAACTTTCCAAACTAAAAAATATTTCAATAAAAGATTTAACTCAGCAATTAGGCATCAAACCTCCTGCAAGTGTCTGATTATTATATTCCAAATAAAATCAAAAAAGCAGTTGAAACAAGAGCCAATGGAAATTGTGAATATTGCCTATTGTTGAGTGATTATTCTGGTCATCCTTTTTGCATCGACCATATTTTCCCAGGTTCAAAAGGCGGATTGTCAGACCTTGAAAACTTAGCCTTTTGTTGTCCTAATTGTAATGGTTCAAAGTATAATAAAGTGACTGGCTTAGACCCGTTATCACAGACTGAAATTGCTCTGTTTAATCCTCGACTCCAACTTTGGCAAACGCATTTTGTCTGGGACATTTCAAAAACAAAAATTATTGGTATTACTCCCTGTGGCCGTGCAACCGTTGAGGCGCTGAAAATGAATGAACTCAAAGTACAAAACCTAAGAAAAGCGCTCCATGCATTTGGTGTATTTCCGCCTGATTAGGATTGTTAACAAAATAAGTTCAAACTGTTATATTGGCAGTGAATCAAATATATGGCTATTTTTTCTTCAGCCAATTTCTGTCCGTCCGCACCACGGGATTTCTAGTAATAGAGGCAATCTTTAATTAATTTTTCACCTTAAAACTCCAAGTCACCTCCACCTGCGCCATCTCCACTCCATCCGCATTTTTGCCGATAGAAACCATTTGAATGGCTTGTCCCTCTCTCGTCGCAACAGCTCGCTCGATGGTCTTGACAACCGCCTCTCCGTCCGTACAAGTAAAAGTAATCTTACCCGTAGCTGTTTTGGAAAAGGTGGCATGAAAATCAACAACATACATAGAAATTCGCTCTTGAAATCCTGCTATTGCCAAGGTTGCCAACATACCTGTAGACAACTCTGCTGCTCCTGATAATGCAGCAAAATAAGTAGATTTAAAAGGATTAGTTCCTCGCCAGGTGTAAGGAATTGTGACAGAACAAGCTTTTGTGGTGACTGATTGTACACGCCCTCCCCACCAAATCATCGATGGCAATTTAATGAATAAAAAGAACCACATTACGAATGGGTTATTCATCTGTTTGAGTAGCTTTTGGACGCGCGGATGATTGGCGTTGAATTGTATATCGGAAGGCACGTTGGTCATCATTTGCTTAATCGTTTTTATCAATGGACTTTATGAATCTCAAAAGTAGCGAGAATTCATTGACTCACCAATTTTTCCAAATAATTCTCTTTCAGAACGAATAATTCTTCAAACCCTACGCTTGCTCGTTTGCCATTGGAATGGGTTGGAAGTCACCTTATTTTTGTGGAGCAAATTAGTTCTTAACATTGTCGATTCAGTCAAAAGTGATTGAAAACAATAACACGCACTCTCTAAATAATCATGGTTTTGCTCCCGAAATTATGCCTTTCGGGAGCTTTTTCAAATTTTAAAGTAGAAAATTTATGAAAAATCTCATTTTGAAAATGCTGGAAACGCCGGCGACGATATTAGTATTTTTGTGTTTGATTTTGTTATTTTCGATGTGTAATGCCGTCTGAGGATTATTTAAACGAATACTCAATAAAATACTCAAACTCATCCATCAAATGAATGCCCCAAAAACGAATTTGCCCATGTTTCTTTACGGGTTGTTCCCCCAATTTAAGTTCAAAAACACCTAATAAATCATCGTCCAAAATAACTTCTTTGATTTGAGTGGGACTTAGGTTAACCGATTGTGAAATGAGGTTAACCAATTCAGATTCACTTCTTTCGGTATCTATTTCAAGTAAGAATAATCTCAATTGGCAGCCGCCTGAATCAGGTATAGGAAGCACTTTATCAATATTCAGTGAACTATTTTCTTCTTGAATATTGAAAACACGACTATTCCACTGTCCTAAAATCAGTGAATCCTTTTCAATAAAATAACCGATGAGCATCACCTCATCATTTTGGGTGCTAAGGGTACTGAGGTTTTCACTCAATTTCTTACAAAAAACCGTTTCGATGACAAAATTCGTTGGATGGTCAATCAATACCTCTAGCGTTGCTTTCTTACCAATTTTACAAGCAGAAAAGTTTAAACAGAGCAACAAACAAATGAGTAAACAATGAGCGTTTTTCACCTTAGGATTGTTTTTTACGCCAATTTAATCAACGCAAATATCACTGCTGCAATCAGCAACACCTCCAAAATATTTCCCAAAAACTTATCCTTTATTTTTAAATTAATGGTTACCAAAACCGACACTAACGCAGCCGTTGCGAAGAAGAAAAGATTAGATTTCATTAATCCATCCGTCAGCATTTTGAAATCAATATCTGCTGCTTTGGAATGAATGAATAGAAAAATTCCGTAGGCAATAAATCCACCAATACTGATAAGTAATCCTACTAAAATCAGCTTCAATGCGTTCATTGTCGGGCTCAAACTATTCGCACTCCGCACGCCCACACTGACCATCAACCACAACGCCAACAACCGCAATCCGACTTGAATGTCATCGCCCCAATTGGGAAACCAATCCGTAATCGGTCCTTCTAAAAAATAAATAAGTGTGAATAATCCACCCAATAATCCCGCTGTAATAAATGGCGTGGCCAACATGACTTTTCCTTCCTTTTTCATAGTTCGATTTTTTCGATTAATTGATTAAGGGAGTTTGTAATAAATAATCTACCCACTCTGACTCATCCTTTTTCCATTTAAGAAACTTAAAAAAGGCTCAAATAACCAGTTATGCTCGCATTTTTTAAATTCCTTAAATGAAAAAATTACTTCGTCATAATGGGTACCTTATTTATTACAAATTCCCTAACTCGAATATTTTGATTACTGCGATTGGCTCGATTGAATTAATCAAGATAATTCGCTTTCTTTGCGCAAAATAAATCAATCATGCGGATAATTATTCTTTTTTGCTGTTTTTTTCTAACAATGACCTCGTTTGGGCAGGATTTTGGGGCAAAAAACAAGGCTTTGGGATTTGGTTTGGGCATTCCATTTGCCAATACGACCCTGCCTGAAGGCTATAAATACATCCCCTATCAATTGTTGGGTTATTATACATTGCACAATTTTGCGAAAAAGAAGAAAAATAACTTTTGGCTTTATGTCGAACCACAATGGGTATTGGTAGGCTATGACGATTCGGCGCAGGATTTTGATATGGAATTTGGAGCAAACCTGGGCTTGAAATACGAGTTTAATTTTGGAAAAACAACCTTACTAACGGCAGCGATTGGTTCTGGTCCACACGTCATTTCTGTCGAGACCACCGACCAGGCTCGTGGCTTTATTTTTTCTGACAATATGGAAATCGGTATTCGGCAGCTTTTTAAAAATAGCGATTGGGAACTACATCTAAAAGCTCGGTGGCGACACATTTCTAACGCTAATTTGAAAAAACCTAATGATGGAATTGATACTTATTTGATAGTCGTCGGCGTAGCAAAACAGCTGATAGATAGATAACTTACTAACTGATGCTACGCACTCTGGATGTTTCGTGGCGAAAATCATCACAACTTCTGCCAATATCGAAGCCGCCACGACGGGATTCTAAAGGGGGAAGAAATTTTTTTAAAATTTCTTCCCCCTTTAGAATCCC
>CAYUNA010000040.1:0-14511 GCA_964445895.1 uncultured Saprospiraceae bacterium
TTGCGATTTTCTCGCTTCTCATAATTCAAAGAAACTTACTTTCCAGTGTACTCAGTACGATATAAAATTAAGTTTTTCTCTTGTTTAATTTTGAAACGACAAATATAAGAATGCATAAGAGAAAATTAAGTTTACACCTCTAAAAGTTCAGTAATCGCTCTTTTCAATAGATTCTCATTTTGTTTGTTTTTTTGGAAACCAGTGAAATTCGCGCTTGCTTTAAGTGCCTTTTTCAAATCTAAATCCTCTTGTTTTTGATAATAAAAAATGGCTTTTTCATAAAAACGTTCGGCTAAATACTCTTGTTCCGTCTGCCCAGGCGTAGGTATCAAAATCGCTTTTTGTTGCAAGTTTGTCAAATCCATCAATGTGCTATATCCCGACCGACTGACGACAATTTCGCTTGCTAAAATTACTCTATTCAATTCTTTTGAAGTCATAAACGAAACGACTTCGATATTTTTTTTGATAAAAATACGCTGCGCTAGTTCTGTTTTTCCTTGAATGATTAAAAATTGCCCTGCCAAATTTTCTAATTGAATCAGAATCTTATTTTCCAAAAAAGTTCGCTGCGGTTCGGGTCCAGAAAGGATAAAAATAGCTCGGTATTTTTTTTTCAAAACACCTGATTTCATTCGAGAAAGGATGCCAATGAATTTGACAGAAGTATTCGAATTTCTCTTTGCACTTAATTCTCCAGATAAATTATTTTTGCCTATAAAATCAGGAATCCAGCATTCATCAAATTTTCGAATCCAAAAGAAATTTCCCCAACGTACAGGAATCTCTAATAATTTTAATGGCATTTTTATCGTCAATTGATGCGTCAAAAAGACTGTTTTCACCTTTTTTGAAAAACAGCCAAACCGATTGTCGGAGATAATGACGTCTATCTTTTCTTTTTCAATCAATTGATTAATCGCTCGATTTTCTAAATAAATTGCCCGTACAATCTTTGGCAATTGCCAGCCAATACTCAAAATCATACTCGAAAACGGATACTTTATATCATAGGCAGGTAATTTAATAATCGGCAAGTCAGGGAATTCTTTACATAATAATTGCAACGCCCGACCATCAGATGCCAGCAAAACTTCCGCCCCTTGCTGCTGCAATTCTCGAACAATTGGAATGCAGCGTGTGGCGTGTCCAAGCCCCCAATTTAGTGGCGCGACAAGTATACGTTTGGTAGAATTCAAATAGATTGATTATTTTTGCAAAAAAGAAATTATGAATAAAAAGTCCAGTCAAATTATCGCACTACTCTTAATATTATTTTTTGCGGCTTGCCGGGCAAGTGATTGCGGCTGCCCTTAATTTTCTCTTGGCAACGTTATCAAAATCTGTTCTATCCGCCGCTTCGATACCGATTCCACTTTAAATCGAAATCCCTCGTAATTCACTTCTCTTCCTTTTTTCGGAATAAACCCAATCATTTCCAAAATCATCCCCGCTACTGAGTCTGATTCTCCCCGGACTACATCGAACGTTTCTGTATCTACTCCGATGATTCGGCACACGTCATTCAACATCGTTTTTCCTTCAAAAATGAAGTTAAAATCATCAATTTTGGTAAACTCAACTTCCTCTATATCATCAAATTCGTCCCTGATTTCACCTATAATTTCCTCCATAATATCCTCCAGGGTCACAATGCCTGATGTCCCCCCATATTCATCTACCACGATTGCCATGTGCCGCCGTTCGGTTTGAAACTCTTTAAGTAAATCATCAATTTTCTTGGTCTCAGGAACATATAAAGTATTGGTACGAATTAGTGATTGCCATTCAAATTCATCCGTTTCATGCAAATGTCCAAGCAAATCTTTTACATACAAAATGCCTGTAACATGGTCAAAATCCTCCTCGTAAACAGGAATTCTCGAATATCCTGAGTCCCTTACCACTGTCAATAGTTCGGAAAACGTCACCTTAAAATCAATTGCTTCCACATCTACCCGCGCTCGCATGATTTGTGTCACTGTCACCTCCCCAAATTTCACAATACCTTTTAAAATATCGACATCCTCCTGCGATTCTGAATCATTACTGACCGTTAATTCTATCGCCTCACCAATCTCTTCCTTGCTTGTCACATTACTTTGTCCTTCTCCAACCAAACGATTTTCAATTAAATTTGTCCCTTTTACCAACATCATGCTAACGGGTGCAAATATTTTCATCAAAAGACTTAAAGGTAAAGTCATCGTGCGAGCTAATCGTACGTTGTTCAGTTTTGCATAAATTTTTGGAGCAACCTCCCCAAACAATACTAAAAAAAATGTCACCCCCAAAACTACAATTGAAAACCGGAATGCATTAGATATTCCTCCTGTAGTAAAGGTCCAACCAGACAAGTTGTGAAAGCCTTGATAAGTCGATGAATGCAAAAAGGCTTTTGCCCAGCTATTAAAAATCACATCAGAAAATACGTGACTGACGATAAAATCAGAAATCAAAGTAATCGCGATATTGATAAAATTATTGGCAATTAAAATTGTCGCTAATAATGTCCGGGGCTTTTCGTGTAACTCAATTAATTGTGTAGAAGATTTAGAATTTTCTTCTTCTAACTTCGCTAAATCATTAGGAGTCAACGAAAAAAAAGCCACCTCTGACCCTGAAATCATCGCGGAAGAGTACAATAAAAGTAGCACCAATAAAGTAGCACCTAAAACCTCGAAAGAGAAAACAGCGAGGAAAGGAAAGTCAATAAAGGAGAGTAATAGGTATAAACTATCAGATTCTATTTCCAAATTTTGAAAGGTTGGTTCAACGTTAGAACGAAAGTAAATAAAGAAAGTTCTATCTGGAGAAAAAGGAAATTAATAATTGACCTTTAAACAAAAATTATCCTCTGTTAAATTAAGTACTCGGACTTAAGTCGTTTATTAATTTCCTATTTCCGTCCTTTCGTTCTTCTCAAAAATTAGAATGGCAGGTCGTCGCCAGCAGCATCTGTCACTTCCTCCGGTTTGGGAGTCGTTGCAGGGGCAGTTGCCATTGGAGCAGAACCATTATTGTTCGTCTTTGCAGGTTCATCAGCTGCGCTTGGCATAAAGCCAGACCCACCAGAACCGCCATCTCGCGACCCTAACAATTGAAAATTATTTGCCACAACATCCGTTACATATTTTTCTACACCATTAGCATCTGTATACTTTCGGTGACTCAACTTGCCTTCAACATATAATTGTCGACCTTTTTTTACATATTTTTCGGCAATTTCTGCCAATTGCCGCCAAACGACTACATTGTGCCATTCCGTATTGGTTTGTGGATTTCCTTCTTTATCTTTCCATCGTTCATTCGTCGCCAACGAAAATCTAGCTACAACCGCACCACTATCCAACCGTCTAACCTCAGGGTCTTGTCCTACATTTCCTAATAATATAACCTTGTTTACCATGTGTTTATGTTTTTTATGGTTTTGAAAAAAGTCTTCTCAATCCCGAAGGTATATAACTTTTTTTCACAAACCAAAATTTCAAAGCAAAATTTGTTGCAAAATTAAATTAATTTCAACAATTAAAACAATTCTAATACATTATTTTTATCCTTTAAATAAGTATCAATCACTTTTGGAAAAGCAAATTTAGTCAGATTTTCTCGTTTCACTGTCATTATTGCCGCATTTGTGAGCAATAGTTCTCCCGTTATTTCAATCTCCCAAAACTGCGCAACGATTTTTTGATGTGTTAGCAATTGCTTGTACGGCTTAGATATTTTTTCAATTTTACAATCAGATACACTCGTCCACATCTGCCACGTTTTCATTTTAAAAAGGTCTTCTTCGTCAATAATTTTCGTTGTTTCTAAAATTGGAAATTCATATAAATTTTGCCAAATGTCCTTCTCCGTTCGCTTTTGAATGTACACAATCCCATTTTGATTAAAAATAAAATAATTGAAAAACCGGTCGCGTTTTTTTACCTTTTTCTCCTTGAATGGCAAATCCGCAATTTTCTTATTTTGAAAAGCAAAACACTCGGCGGCCATCGGACAAATTTTGCATTTTGGATTCTTTGGCGTACAATGTGTCGCCCCGAAATCCATAATTGCTTGATTGTAATCTGCTGCCCGTTTTTCTTCAATTAGTTGCTGTGCCAATGCTGCAAATTCCTTTTTTCCTACCGTTGAGTCTATTGCCGTTTCAATACCAAAGACCCGTGCTAATACCCGATATACATTGCCGTCCACAACCGCGTGAGGCAAGTCATACGCAAAGGAAGCAATCGCTGCTGCAGTGTAAGTTCCAACACCTTTCAATTTTAAAATCTCATCATAAGTATCAGGAAATTTTCCGTCCATATCGTGCGCAATCATCTTAGCCGTAAAATGCAAATTTCGTGCACGTGAGTAATACCCAAGCCCTTCCCATAACTTCATTACCTCATCTTCCGGAGCATTGGCGAGGTCAGTCACTGTTGGATATTTTGCCTTGAATCGTTCAAAATAAGGCAACCCTTGCTCGACTCTTGTTTGTTGCAAAATAATTTCTGATAGCCAGACGAAGTAGGGGTTTTTCTCACCTTTCCACGGTAGCGGACGGTGGTTTTGGGCAAACCATTCCATCAAATGATTGGTAAAGAAAGTATGTTTATTTTTCATTTAAATTGTAAAATTATGGTTTTAAGTACGCATAGCAATTAATTTGATTTCCAAAAATACGGCGTCATCAATACCAAAATAGTGAATAACTCCAACCGACCCAAGAGCATCAGTAATGCTAAAAACCACTTCGCTCCACTGTCCAAATGTGCGAAATTATCGACCGGACCAACATCTCCAATTGCAGGACCAACATTACCTAAGGAAGTGGCAACTGCCCCAATTGCTGTTTGAAAATCATAACCCATCATAGACAAAACGATTGACCCAAAAACGAATAAGAACAAGTAAAGCAGCAGAAAAATAATGATATGCGTAACGACACGAGGTTTTACGACTTGCTCATTTATCTTCATTGGTAGCACCGCACGCGGGTGTAAAATACGCTTAAATTCTAACTTTGAATTTTTAAAAAAAGCCAGGTGTCGAATCAATTTTATACCACCACTCGTCGAACCTGCGCAGGCACCAGAAAAGAGTAAAATAAAAAATATCATGGTAATAGCAGGCGACCAAGCTGTATAATCTGCTGACACAAATCCCGTCGTGGTGATGAGTGAAACAATTTGAAAAAGGCTATCTCGAAAGGCTTCTTCAAATTGGAAATTAGCGTCCCTATTTTTTTCAATAAAAAAGACCATCGTAGAAATAGCGATTGTTAAGCTAACAATACCCAATAAATAGGCTCTAAATTCATCATTTTGCCAGATTTTTTTAAATTTTCGATTCAATGCTAGATAGGTTACCGAATAGTTCATACCTGCCAAAAACATAAAAAAGATGATAGTATACTGAATGGGTGGACTTGGATAAGCCATCATGCTAGCATTTTTGGTAGAAAAACCACCAGTTGCCATTGTTGTCAGTCCGTGATTGAGGGCATCGTAAAAAGTCATGCCTTCAATTTTTAAAATAATAATCAAAAACACCGTCAACCCAACATAAATAAGCCAAAGTCGCTTAGCGGTTTCTTGAATGCGAGGATGAATTTTTTCGGAAGTCGGACCAGGAGCTTCCGCAGTGAAGAGTTCGATGCCACCGATACCTAATAACGGAAAAATGGCAACAGTTAATACGATAATTCCCATTCCACCAATCCATTGTGTGAGACTACGCCAATACAACAGGTCTTTTGGAATACGTTCAATGTCGGTCAAAATCGTTGCACCCGTTGTCGTCATCCCCGACATAGTTTCAAAAAAAGCATCAGTAAAATTGACAATTTCACCACTAAATAAATACGGAATCATTCCAAAACTCACCATCGACAACCACCCCAAAGCGACAATTAAATAGCCTTCGCGCTTATTGACCGAATTCTTGTCACCTTGCTTGAGTTGCCATAAAATTGCGCCGACAGCGATACAAATTAGCCCAGACTTGAGCAAGGGCATCCCGTCGCTATCATGAAAATAATAGGAAAAAGGAAGTCCTGTTAGCATCATTCCTCCAATAATCATCAGCAAAACGCCGACAATACGACCAATTTGTTTAAAATTTATCATGATTAGCTTTTCATCGTTTTGAGCGCGCAAAATTACACAAAGAAGTTGTTTTTGAGGGATTTATAATTTTTTAACCATCTTTTTTCCACATCAATACTTGCTCATATTTTCAAAAAATTGCAACATTCTCATATTTGTATTTAAAAATACTAAATTTCGTGTATTTTTGACACTATAGTTAGTTTAGTAAGTATATTTCAAAAAATAATAGTACCTGATATGAAAAACTCTTGTGTAATAATTTTTACTTTATTCCTTTTTGTAGGCATTTCCCCCAATAAAATAATGGGTCAAAATCAAGTTATGAAGACTGTTAATCAAAAAGCTGTTTCCGCAGATACGGAAAAGAAAATTGATGAACTAATTGCAAAGATGACGCTCGAAGAAAAAATTGGACAATTGGTTCAATATAATGGAAGCTGGGACGTAACTGGTCCGGCTCCGGCTGGCGGCGGCAACAAAGCAAAATATGACCACCTTAAGAACGGACGAGTTGGCTCAATGTTGAATGTGGTGTCAGTGGAGGCTACACGGCAAGCACAAGAATTAGCAATGAGTAGCCGTTTGAAGATTCCTTTAATTTTTGGGTACGATGTAATTCATGGTTATCAAACCATATTTCCTGTACCATTGGGCGAGTCGGCAAGTTGGGATCTTGATGCTATTCAGCAATCAGCAGCAATTGCAGCTGCAGAGTCGGCAGCTTCGGGTATTCATTGGACATTTGCACCGATGGTTGATATTAGTCGTGATGCTCGCTGGGGGCGAATTATGGAGGGTGCTGGTGAAGACACTTATTTAGGGTCACGAATTGCAGCTGCACGAGTGAAAGGTTTTCAGGGTAAGGATTTAAGTGCGGACAATACGATTGCGGCTTGCGCCAAGCATTTTGCGGCTTATGGTTTTGCGGAAGCAGGTCGAGATTATAATACGGTTGATATTAGTGAACGAACTTTGCGAGAGGTTATTTTCCCACCGTTTCAAGCTTGTATTGATGAAGGCGTGGCGACGTTTATGAATTCTTTTAATGAAATTAGTGGTGTGCCTGCGACGGGTAGCAAATTTTTACAAAGAGATGTATTGAAAGGAGAATGGGCTTTCAATGGTTTCGTAGTTTCAGATTGGGGGTCAATTGCAGAAATGATTCCTCACGGAGTTGCAAAGGATAAAAGACATGCGGCAAAAATCGCGATGAATGCAGGAAGTGATATGGATATGGAAGGCTATTGCTACATTGATGAATTGCAGGGGCTGGTCGATGCGGGCGAGGTTGATTTGGCTAAAATCGAAGATGCCGTACGGCGTGTTTTACGAGTAAAATTCCGTTTAGGCTTGTTTGATGATCCTTATAAATATTGCGATGCAGCAAAAGAAAAGTCAGTTGTTGGTGCGAAAGAACATTTAGTAGCGGCAAGAGATATTGCTCGAAAATCTATCGTTTTATTAAAAAATAATAACAATACTTTACCTTTGAAAAAAGACGGACAGACCATTGCTGTAATTGGACCATTGGCTGCGGATAAAGACGGACCATTAGGAAGCTGGCGCGCACATGCTGTAAGCAATTCAGCAGTTTCTCTTTTAGAAGGTATTCAAAATGCGGTAACCAATGTAGGCAATGTGTCTCATGCCGAAGGTGCGAAATTGTCGATTGGTAAGCGTAATTTTTTAAATGAAGTTACCATTAATATGACGGATAAATCTGGTTTTGCGGAAGCAGAAAAAGCAGCAAAAGAAGCAGATGTCGTTGTATTGGCAATCGGAGAGGATGCCTGGCAATCGGGCGAAGGTCGTAGTCAGGTTGATATTGGTTTGGCAGGCGTGCAGCAAGAGTTATTAGAAAAAATCGTTGCGGCAAATAAGAATACAGTCGTCGTTTTGATGAACGGTCGTCCACTCGCATTGCCTTGGATGGATGAAAATGTACCAGCAATCGTGGAAGCTTGGCAACTGGGGTCAGAGTCTGGAAATGCAATTGCAGATGTCTTATTTGGTGATTATAATCCTTCTGGAAAATTGCCTGTTTCCTTCCCTCGGCACGTTGGTCAGTTGCCACTTTACTACAATCAAAAAAATACGGGACGTCCTTCAAGTGAGCCAGGAATGGTTTTTTGGTCGCACTATACTGATGAGTCAAATGCACCACTATATCCATTTGGTTATGGATTAAGCTATACGACATTTAATTACAGCAACTTGAAAGTAAACAAATCAAGTCTGTTAATGAATGAAAAAGTAGAAATATCGGTAACGATTAAAAATACAGGAAAAGTAGCAGGTAAAGAAACGGCACAATTGTATGTTCGTGATTTGTTCGGTAGTGTCACTCGACCTCTTCGGGAATTAAAAGGATTTGAGCAAGTGGTATTGCAACCAGGCGAGTCAAAAACGGTAACGTTTGTCTTAACAGAAAAGGATTTAGCATTTTGGACAGCAGACAAGAAATGGGCAGCAGAAGCTGGTGATTTTGAGGTATATGTTGGCGGAAGTTCTAAAGCTAATTTGAAAGGGAAATTTACTTTGAAATAACTGTATTTGTTATTCTGACCGAAGCTGAAGAATTTGATAAAAAAATCCATCCAGCTTCTTCGGCTTCGGTCGGAATGACAAAAACTTATTGTTTTGTTGTTACTTAAGTACCTCCAATAATTCACTCAAAATCATCGCCGTCGCTCCCCAAACTACATGCCCATCCACATCAAAATACGGGACACCTTTTATCGTAATATTTTTGCCCGCTTTCAAATCTTTATTTTTTCGAGTCTCTGCTTTTCGTAAATCCGCAATCGGTACTTCCACAATGCTTCGCACCTCTGAAACCTGAGGAATAAACATAGGTTCATAATCTAAATACCCCACAAACGGATAGACCAAAAAATTAGACACAGGAATATACAGTTCTGTCAATGCACCGAGAATTTCAATTTCTTTGGCTTTCACACCGACTTCTTCTTCCGCTTCTCGCAATGCACCTTGTTCTAAGGACTCGTCGTAGTCTTCTAATTTTCCACCAGGAAAACTAATTTGTCCACCATGCCGATCATTTGGATTACTCGACTCGCGTTCTATCAAAACCATTGTCCACTCCTTGCCACCTGCAATTTTATTCTTTGGATAAAAGAGCGCTAAAACACAAGCTATTCTTGCATCTTCTGGCGGTTTCCGATAGAATTTTCGCGTGGCATGCGACATTTTATCTTGCGCTGTGTACCCTGGCAAGGGTTGTTTAAATTTTTCTTTTAAGTCAGCAATAAAGGTTGTTGTTGTCATGAAAAGAAAATCATTTACAGCCAAAAAAGTTTTGGTTTTTCGTTAAAAACAATGAAACCCCGGTGGCAGTGCCACCGAGGTTTAAACAAACATACTATGAGAAAACATCTTTTAAAACGTAATTTTCAAGGAAAACTACGCGTCTTCGTCTTTATTTGATTTGCGCAAATACGCCTCCAATGCCATCGTCATAGACGGCGTTTCTGGCGACGGTGCTTTGATATTTATTTCTAATCCGTGCTCTTCGACAGCTTTGCTAGTCGTGTTTCCGTAGATAGCCAAACGCGTTTCGTTTTGCGCAAACGTAGGAAAGTTGTCATACAATGACTTAATGCCCAATGGGCTAAAAAACACTAAAACATCGTAAGTAATATCGGATAAATCAGATAAATCGCTGCTTACGGTTTGATACATCATTGCTTCTTTCCAGTCAAATTCATTAGCATCCAAAAATTTGGAAACCGATTTTGCCCCCAAATTAGAACAAGGCAATAAAAACTTTTCCTTTGCCTTATGCTTTAATAAGTACGGCTTCAAATCTTCGATGGTTCTTTTCCCAGCGAAAACCTTGCGTTTACGATAGACAATAAATTTTTGTAAATAATTGGCAATGGCCTCTGACATGCAAAAGTACTTTGTGTCTTGTGGCATTTCCACGCGCATTTCTTCACATTTTTTGAAAAAATGGTCGATAGAATTTTTACTAGTCAAAATGATTGCTGAATAGTCTTCAATGCGAGTGCGTTGACGACGAAATTCCTTGCTCGACACGGGCTCGACATGAATAAAAGGTCGCCAATCGATCTGTAAATTATACTTCTTTTCTAATTCGTAATAAGGAGACCTTTCGGGTTTTGGCTGAGATACCAAAATAGATTTAATACGCTTATAAGTCCCGTTCACCACTTGTCCGTTTGATGCCATTCGAAAACAATTTTTATAAAAAATCAAAATTGAATAGACTCTTTATTTGCTGATTACAAAAAGTGTTGTCTACCCATTTATCTAAAAAATCCAAATTCAATTTACATGTAAAAGTTCAGAACATTAAATTAAAGGAATACTGACTTCGAAATGCATATTCAGTTTGAACTTTTTCGTTCTCTTTATACCGTCCCTCCTGAAATTAACCATTTTACAACAATAATCAGGGGTGCAATTTCTACGGCGCAAATATACAACAAAAAGTGGAACTTGTGCAACAAAACGTAGCGATTAGCAATTAGGAGACCTCTTAAAAGTAAGTATAAATACATTCCCAAAAGCATAACAAGAAAAATGGGAATCAACGTCTTTGCTAACGAGTCAGGCGAATAAGCAATAAACAATATCATCGGAACTAACAGCAATCCAACGATGATATTAAAAATAGTAAGAGAAAAACTGTAGACTCCAGTCTCTTTTTCGATAGGAAATATATAGCCTACGAGGTTCAATAAAGTATGCCGCATCAAAAAGAATCCCGCAATACCAACACTACATAACAGCAACGAGCCAATATGACTATTTGTCAGGGGAATACTATAATATTTGGTGATTAGCAGGGTAAAAACTCCTGCATTTAGAATAAAAAGTCCATATAAAATTAGATAAGGAACATTGGTAATCAAACTCCGTTCTCGATAGAGTTGGTTTAAAATATTGGCATTCAAAAAACCCTGCCAAGCCTTTCCAATTATTGAACGAAATAATGTGAAAATCAACGTCAAAACAATCATCATCACCAACACAGTAATGAATAAAAATCGACGATAGCCCTTATCTTCTCCCAATAAAACGGTCGCACTTTGCTTCACTTCCTCCACGTCTGAAACGGGCTTCTCAGCTTTTGGTGGCGTTGCAATCGTTCTTTTCACAACGGTTCCTGAACGTACAATATCAAACGGATTATCTGGCGCACCCGTCGCTTTTTTCTCCTCAATCGCCTTCTGAATTGCCGGGTCTAACCGAGGCACAATTTCAAACGGATTACTGCTGTTTTGAGCATCTAATAGACTACCTAAAAACAGGAACAAAAAAATCAGAAAAAGATATTTTACGTTTTGAAACATAGTTTTTTTAGTGGAGTGATTAGTGGTTAGTGGCGAGTGTGAACTAAACACTCACCACTAATCACTCACCACTACTTCTTCGGTAATGCAATTTTTAGCACATCTTGCATTTGATCAACATAATGAAAATTCATGCCTTTAATAAAATCCGGATTGATTTCAGAGACATTTTTTTCATTCGTTTTACAAAGAATAATATCGGTTACGCCTACTCGTTTTGCTGCCAGCATTTTTTCTTTAATCCCCCCAACAGGCAATACTTTTCCTCGTAAGGTAATCTCTCCAGTCATCGCCAAATGTTCTCGTACAGGCTGCTTAGTAAACGCAGAAGTCAAAGCGGTCAACATCGTAATTCCTGCTGACGGTCCATCCTTTGGAATAGCTCCTTCAGGAACGTGAATGTGTACATCTTTGGTCTCAAAATGCTTAGAATCAATGCCCAATGCCTCGCTGTTTGCTTTGATATAACTCATGGCGGTGGTCGCAGATTCTTTCATCACTGAGCCGAGATTTCCTGTCATGGTTACGCCACCTTTGCCGGGGCTTAAGCTAACTTCAATAAATAAAATCTCTCCGCCTACACTCGTCCATGCTAAACCAACTGCAACGCCAGGTGCTTGCTTTTCGTTGTAAATGTCGTTAGAATATTTGGCAGCACCAAGAATCCCTTTCAATTCTTCGCCTTTGATAGTTACATTATAGGGTTCTTCCATCGCCACGTTTTTCGCTACGTTTCGCATCACACCTGCAATTTGTCGGCGTAAGCTTCGAACACCTGATTCTCGCGTATATTCTCGAATAATTTGCACCAATAATTTCGGTGTAACGCGTACATCTTTTGCTTTTAAACCATGTTCTGCGCGAGCTTCTGGAACGAGGTGTCTTTTCGAAATTTCTACCTTCTCTTCTGTTGAATATCCACTTACTTGAATGATTTCCATTCTATCTAACAAAGCGGGCTGGATAGAATTCAAACTATTTGCAGTTGCAATAAACATGACTTTAGACAAGTCAAATTCCAAGTCCAGATAGTTGTCGTGAAACGTTCCATTTTGCTCTGGATCAAGCACCTCCAAAAGGGCAGAAGACGGGTCACCTCGAAAACTTTTTCCAACTTTATCAATCTCATCCAAAATGAAAACTGGATTCGCCGAACCTACTTTTTTTAAGGACTGAATCACGCGTCCGGGCATCGCACCAATGTATGTCCGACGGTGTCCACGCACTTCAGATTCATCGTGCAAACCACCCAAAGACATACGAATGAATTTGCGTTTCAAAGCTTTCGCAACTGATTTTCCTAAGGAGGTTTTACCCACACCAGGAGGGCCAACCAAGCACAAAATCGGTGCTTTCATATCGCCTTTCAATTTCAAAACTGCCAAGTGCTCCAGGATTCGGTTCTTCACTTTCTCCAAGCCATAATGGTCTTGGTCGAGTACTTTTTTGACATTTTTTAAATTAAAATTATCCTTAGTGTATTCCAACCATGGCAAGTCCAATAACATTTCCAAATACGTCATCATAATTGAGTATTCGGGAACTTGCGGATTCACACGGCGCAATTTAGCGATGCCTTTTTCAAAAGTTTTAGCGACTTCTGGTGGCCATTTTTTCTTTTTAGAACGAGCAATCAGGTTCTTAAAGTCAGCATCCTGCGGATTTTGTTGTCCCAGTTCTTCCTGAATCGTTTTCAACTGCTGATTTAAAAAATAATCTCGCTGTTGCTTCTCCATTTCGGAGCGCACTTTGGTTTCAATTTTATATTTTAACTCCAACAGTTGCAACTCGCTATCAATATGCACCACAATTGACTCTGCTTTGCTTCGGAGGTCGCTATTTTCTAATAATTGTTGTTTTGCTGGAATTTTTGCTCCCAAGTTAGATGCAATAAAATTCATCAAAAAACTTGGATTCCGAATATTTTTCAACATCACCATCGCTTCCATCGGAATGTGCGGAGATAGCTCCACAATGTTCCGTGCCTTATCCATAATTGTTGAAATCAAGGCATTAAATTCCAAATCTTTGACTGGTGGTTTTTGAAACTCCATCTTCTCGATATACGCCTCCATGAACGGACTTTCGCTCAACATTTCAATCATCTTGAACCGCCGTCGCCCTTGCAAAATTGCCGTCGTCGTGCCATCTGGCATTTTTATCAGCTTGACAATCCGCGCAATTGTTCCAATTCTAAATAAATCGTGCTCTGTCGGGCTTTCGGTTTTGCTATCTTTTTGCGACAGTACTCCAATCATTCGGTCATCGTCATACGCCTTCGCAATTGCCTTGATAGACTTGTCGCGCCCCACCGTTATTGGAATCACAATACCAGGAAACAACACGGTATTCTTTAATGCTAAAATCGGCAAAATATCTGGCATGGATTCGTCCATTTCGCTCTCATCTTGCTCCTCCATGGCAATTAACGGCATGAACTCATTGTCCTCTTCAAACCCTGGCTCCATTTTTATTTCTTCAAACATATTCTTTTGGTGTATTTGTATCTGTGTGCATCTGTACATTGATTTTGACACACTTGGCTGACCATTTTTTATAAAATAGCAACACTCATCTTTTTTTTCAAAAAATACGAAATTTCCATTTTAAAATAAGTCAACGTGACGGTTATTTTAAACAAAAAAAACGCTCTGCTGTATGGTCAAGATTTATGCCACGAGGAGAATTTAGGATGTTTTGGCATAAAAAGCGAAAGTAACAGAAATTTCGGAAGGGAGGAAATATTTTATCAGACAAAAAGGCAGGTTTATAATGTTTAATAGTCAGGAATTAATAATTTAGCAAACTGTAAAGTAAATTATCTAAAATTTAAGCAGCGAGAAAATCGCCAGATTTTTGAGCTTCAAAAAAAAACACTGCGCTTTGCCTGCGGCGCGGGGCGATAGGGTTTTAAGGGAGCAAACCGTTTTTTGCAAACCGTTTTGCTCCCTTAAAATCCATTTTTAAAAACATAAAGAGAATCACTTTACACTATAATTATGTGGCGGTGTATCAAATGTAATGCTGTACTTTAGCCGTTATCTGGCCGTGAGCACCCCTAATTATTTTTTTTA
>CAYUNA010000041.1:0-12840 GCA_964445895.1 uncultured Saprospiraceae bacterium
AATCGTGGTGCGGGCGGATAGAAAATTGTTAAAGAACGGAATTGTGTTTGTAAAAAAAGCAATTTAATGACCAAGTCGAGATGTGTGCAAATCGTAGGCTGTATCATAAGTCAATTTTTCTCGTTAAGAGAAAAATTAAATTCTAAAGACGTAGCAAAAACCATATTTTTTTCTTAAAAAAATATGGTTTTTGCTACGTCTAAAAAAAATATTTCGGGGTGGGTTCGGCCAAAAGACCTTTTGATACGACCTCACAATGTTTTTTTTGAAGTTTAAAAACCCTACGATTTTCTCACCTTTCACATATCAAAATAAATGGCTCAACCTACCAATTCCTCAATGAATTTTTTGCTCAACAAACGCAATAATTTCTTTAACCTTTGTAGGAGAAAACGCGTTCCAATACGCATTTTTTCGATACCAGGTCATTTGTCTTTTGGCATAGCGGCGACTATTTCTTTTGACCAATTCGATAGCTTCATTTTGGGTAATATTTCCAGCAAAATAATCGAAAAACTCTTGATAACCAACAGTTTGTAGAGCCGTCAGGTGTTTGTGTGGAAGTAGGTTTTTTGCCTCTTCAATCAAGCCATTTTCTACCATCAAATCTACTCGCCGATTAATTTTATCATAGAGAATCGCTCTGTCCATTTCCGTTAAAATATAGATAGGTGTAAACGGTCGGGTTTCGGTTTCCTTCTTTCTAAAACTCGAAAAAGGTTGCCCACTTGCCCGACAAACTGATAGTGCTCGCATTAGCCGATGAACATTGTGTCGGTCAACTTCAGCGTAATAAATCGGGTCAGCAATGGCCAATTCTTTTTGCAAAAATTCAATACCATTTTTATCAAAATCATCTATCACTTGCTGCTTGATTTCAGGGGCAACATCAGGGAATTTATCCAATCCTTCACACAACGCACGAATGTATAGCCCCGAACCACCAACGAGGATAGCAAGGTCATTTTTTTTATAAAATTCTTCTAAAAAAGCAAGTGCATCTCGTTCAAAATCACCGACACTATAAGGTTCAAAAATGCTTCGGGAATTGATGAAATGATGGGGCGCAACAGACAATTCTTCAGCGGTTGGTTTTGCTGTACCCAATTCCATTTCCCGAAAAAACTGACGGCTATCTGCGGAGAGAATTTCCGTCTGAAAATGGGTTGCCAATTCCAGCGATAAGGTTGTCTTTCCGCTGGCAGTTGGACCGCCAATAACGATTAAATATTTTGATTGCGCCATTTTGCAAATGTAGAAAAAAATATTTGTAAAAATCAGCGACAAAACCAAGTAGTGATTGAAGTATTTTAACGTTCTTCGCGGTAGGTTTCAAATCAAATTCTGAAATTTTAAAAATTACAAAAATGCAACTCCATTCTTTTTTTAAAGACTTAAAAATAGTCGAATTGGCAAGTGTATTGGCGGGGCCGGCAGTCGGGATGTTTTTTGCAGAATTAGGGGCAAAAGTAATTAAGATTGAAAACAAAAAAACAGGTGGGGATGTGACGCGTCGGTGGCGAGTACCGTCTGAAAATGGGGTGCGGGATTATTCGGCATATTATTGCAGTGTCAATTTTGGAAAGGAGGCTTTGATGCTGGATTTGAGTGAAGAAAACGATAAGAAAGTAGCGTTGGCAGTCATTAAAGATGCGGATATTGTTATTTCAAATTTCAAACACGCATCGGCCGAAAAAATGGGTTTAGACTATAAAAATGTCAGTAAAATCAATCCTTCTGTGATATTTGCGCATCTGTCTGGATATGGGGAAGGCGATAACCGTCCAGCGTTTGATGTGGTATTACAGGCGGAAGCGGGCTTTTTATTTATGTGTGGTGAACCTGACCGTGAACCCGTAAAAATGCCCGTTGCATTGATTGATATTTTGGCAGCTCATCAGCTGAAAGAAGGCATTTTGATTGCGCTGTTAAATCGGTATAAAACGGGGAAGGGAGCATTAGTTTCCACCTCATTGTTGGAGTCTGCGATTGCTTCTTTGGCTAACCAGGCGACCAATTATTTAATGGCCAATCACATACCGCAACGTATGGGCGCACAGCATCCAAATATTGCGCCGTATGGAGACATTTTTTATACGAAAGATGCCAAGTCGCTGGTGTTGGCAGTGGGGACAGAGAAGCAATTTCAAGGATTGTGTGAAGCGTTAGAAATGATGAGTTTGACCAGTCACCCTGACTTTAAAACGAATGCGTTGCGGGTGAAAAATAGAGTAGCGTTGAAAGAAATTTTAATACCTATTTTTAAAAAATATACACGAGCAGATTTGTTAGCCCGTTTTAAAACACAACAAGTGCCAGGCGGTAGTATTCGGGATATGGCGGAAGTTTTTGAAATGAAAAAAGCACAGGAAATGATTTTGAAAAATAAGATGCCTGATGGCAATGTGGCGCAGCGGGTGCGAACAGTGGCGTTTAAGTTAATGATGAATGATGAATGATGAATTTTCTTACCCGTAAGGTCTTATTTTTAAACAAATCAGCTTAATTTTTTCAATTCTAAATACTTTTGTTAAATTTGCCAGTGGAGTGTATCGGGAATTGTAAAATTAAAGAACAGGGTATTCAATACTTACTGGTTCAAATTCTAAATAGGTGACAGTTATGATATAACTTAAAAAGACGGATTTTAAGGGAGCAAAACGGTTTGCAAAAACCGTTTTGCTCCCTTAAGACCAATGCTGTTGAATTAAGGAATTTTGATGGCACGGGTAGCGGATACCTTTAGGGTATCTGCTACCTTTTTGCTGCGTTTTAGGTAGCAGATACCTTGAAGGTATCCGCTACCCGCGCTTAATTCAACAGCATTGCCCTTAAGACCCCACCGCCCCGCGCCGCAGGCGCGGGGGAGTGAGTTTTTTGAAGCTCGAAAATCTTGCGATTTTCTCGCTTCTCATAGTATAAAGAAATTTACTTTACATAGTATTAATTACTACGAGGCACTTAAATCCATAATCAACTCAATAAAAATGGCAAAACTACGAACAAATCATAATAAAAGAACTGGCTTAAATGGTACTGGAATGATAAGTAAAGTGGGGATTTTTTCCTTAATTTTGGGAGCATTGTATTTTGCGTTTCAAAAATTTTCAGGTGGCGGTACCGAACCTGCGGATGTGGCGATTGAGGATGTAGATACAATTGATTATCCAGATGCGGAAGAAATTTTCTATTTGCCGACTTCGACGACTGGACAGATTGTTAGACATAAATATTATACAATGTCTTACAATGAAGAATATGAACAGCCAGAGTGGGTTGCCTATGAATTGTTGAAGGACAGATTATACAAAAAAAGTGTCGGACGGACGGATGATTTTCGTCCGGATAGAGCTGTAAAAACCGGGTCGGCGACGCTTTCAGATTATCGAAGGTCAGGATATGACCGAGGACATTTAGTGCCAGCTGGTGATATGGGGTTTGATTATACGGCAATGTCTGAGACGTTTTTAATGAGTAATATGAGTCCACAAAAACGGAATTTTAATGGTGGAATTTGGCGAGAATTAGAGGAATTGACCCGCTCGTGGGCTAAGAAATTTCGACATTTATATATAGTTACCGGACCAGTTTTGACCGAAAAAATGATGGGGTATATTGGTAATAATGAGGTCGGTGTACCTTCGTACTATTATAAAGTAGTATTGGATTTGTCTGAACCAGAAATGAAGGGTATCGGCTATATTATGCCTAATGAAGTATCAGATAAGCCGATTCATGAGTATGCGACTTCCATTGATAGGGTCGAAGAAATTACGGGCATCAACTTCTTTCCAAATCTAATGGAAGCGCGCTTGGAAGAAGAAATTGAGAAGGAATATAATACAGATTTGTGGTTTACAGATAAGAAGAAATACGAGAAGCGGGTGAACCAATGGAATCGGCGGTAGGAAAATTTTTGTAACAGCGCGAAAAATATTAGAAGTAGAAAACTTAATTTGAAACAGGATGTCAAACAAGCAAGAATTTATTGATAAAATTAACGCTGGCTACACCTTTGAAGGCAACTCTTTCGTGCTCGGCGGTGCTATGTTAGATAAAGAACCCCAGACCGATACTTTAGTAAAGATACCGTTGGGAACACTGAATCGACATGGATTGATAGCTGGTGCAACGGGGTCGGGAAAGACGAAAACGCTTCAAATCATTGCGGAACAATTATCTGCGAATGGCGTCCCGGTTTTGTTGATGGATGTGAAGGGAGATTTGAGTGGTATTGCTGTGGCAAGTGATGGACATCCGAAAATTGACGAACGACACGAGAAAATTGGTATTCCATTTCAAGCGGGGAATAGTCCAGTAGAATTTTTGACCATATCAGAAGAAAAAGGTGCACGACTGCGAGCAACCGTGACGGAATTTGGACCAGTTTTGTTTTCAAAAATGTTGGATTTAAACGATACGCAAAGTGGTATCGTGTCGGTAGCGTTCAAATATTGTGAAGATAAAGACTTGCCGTTGTTGGATTTGAAAGATTTTAAAAAGACTTTGCATTACCTGAGTAGCGGACCAGGCAAGGCGGAAATCGAAGGAGATTATGGTCGAGTTAGTACCGTTTCGATTGGTGCAATCATGCGGAGAATTGTCGAATTAGAACAACAAGGCGGCGATATTTTCTTTGGCGAACGGTCTTTTGATGTTAATGATTTGTGTCGATTGGATGAAAATGGAAAGGGAATGGTGTCCATTGTTCGTTTGACGGATATTCAGGACAAACCGAAATTGTTTTCGACCTTCATGTTACAAATGTTGGCGGAAATTTATGCGACATTCCCTGAAGAAGGTGATTTAGAACAGCCGAAATTGACGATATTTATTGACGAAGCGCATCTTGTTTTTGAAGAGGCGTCGGATGCATTATTAGACCAAATTGAAGCAATAGTGAAGCTCATTCGGTCAAAAGGCGTCGGATTATTCTTTGTGACCCAAAACCCGGCAGATATTCCAGATGCTGTATTGGGACAGTTGGGTTTGAAGGTGCAACATGCGCTACGAGCGTTTACGGCGAAAGATAGAAAAGCAATAAAATTGGCGGCAGAAAACTACCCAATTACGGAATATTATGAAGTGAAAAATGCCATTACAGAATTGGGTATTGGAGAAGCGTTCGTGACGGCTTTGAATGAAAAAGGAATTCCAACTCCCTTGGTTCATTGCCTACTGCGAGCACCACAGTCGCGGATGGATGTGTTGACAGATAAGGAAATCAAGGCGGTTTTAGACCATTCTGTTATTTTAGATAAGTACAATGAGGTGATAGACCGAGAGAGTGCATATGAAATTTTGACCGAAAAACTGACGGTTGCAAAAGAGGAGGAACACCAGGCAGAATTGAAAAAGCAACGAGAAAAAGCAAATAAAACTACAACACGAAAACGAGGACGAGCAGAAAAAAGTACGTTTGAAAAAGTGATGAACAGCACAACTACCCGTCAAATCGGGCGAACCATTGCAAGAGAACTGACGCGGGGATTATTAGGGGCATTGGGCATAAAATCAACACGGAATAGTCGAAGAAAGAAGAGTACCTGGTGGTAGGTTATTTACTTCGCGTTCCTTAGTAGTTCTTAAAGGGAAAAACTGAATTTTCTAAAAAATCCAGTTTTCCCCTTTGAGAAGTGCGCCGACCTATATAATCAACATCGCATCTCCATAGCTGAAAAAGCGATATTTTTCTTTCATAGCTTCCTGATAAGCATCCATAATGAGTTCCTGACCACCGAATGCACAAACCATAATCATCAAACTTGATTTTGGTAGGTGAAAGTTGGTAATCATTGAATCTGCAATGCTGAATTCAAATGGCGGATAAATAAACAGGTTAGTCCAGCCCTCTGCCGCCTTCAACAAATCAGTTGCCGAAACACAAGTTTCGATTGACCGCATTGACGTTGTACCTACTGCGCAGACTCGTTTACCCGAAGTCTTTGCCTTATTGACCACATCAACCGCTTGCTGCGTTACTTGGAAATATTCTGCGTCCATTTTGTGCTTCGACAAATCTTCTACTTCGATATTTCTAAATGTACCCAACCCAATATGTAGCGTCAGTTCTGCAAAGTCAATACCTTTAATTTCCAAACGTTTCATCAAATTTCTGCTAAAGTGCAAACCAGCCGTTGGTGCTGCCACCGCGCCTAATTTTTTAGCATAAATGGTTTGATAACGCTCATTATCAATAGCCTCGACACCTCGATTCAAGTATTTTGGCAATGGAGTATTTCCCAATTTTGCCAAGTCATCCTGAAATTCTGAATCCGTGCCTTCATACAAAAAACGAATAGTTCGACCGCGTGAAGTCGTATTGTCAACTACCTCTGCAACTAAAATATCCTCATCATTCTTATCTGAAAAATACAACTTATTACCTACCCGAATTTTTCGTGCAGGATCTACCAAGACGTCCCAAAGTCGTTGTTCTTCATTTAATTGTCGTAAAAGGAAAACTTCGATTCTTGCACCCGTCTTTTCTTTTTTACCATACAAACGCGCCGGAAAAACCTTCGTGTTGTTGAAAATCATGGCGTCACCCTCATCGAAATACTCAATCATATCCTTGAACATCTTGTGTTCAATTTTACCAGTATCTTTGTGTACCACCATCAGGCGGGATTCATCGCGATTGTCAGCAGGATACTGTGCAATTAATTTCTCATCAAAGTCAAATTTGAACTGCGAAAGTTTAGTTCTCATCTATACGTTTTTGCTTAATTTTTATTAAAAAATGCTTTTTAAATCAAACATTTTATCAATTGGATTTATGAAATCGGGCGCAAAGATAACAATATTCACAGACATTTTGGGTATGAAACTAATAAAACCCGAAAACTGTTTTGAAAGTCCTGATTCCGACATACACATTCAGTTAGTTTTTTATACTTTTGACATTCAAAATCGCTGTTTTTCTAAAAAATCTTAATAAAATTAGTAGCCAAACAATTAGTAATCAGTTGTTTAAGTGTTATTGATTTTTATAATTAAAATATTATAACAACACTCTTTTTTGTTCAAACCCAATAAAAATACTGCAGTTTTAGTCTTCATTCGAAGTGAGAAAGAAGAAGCAACAATAAAAAAATTTGGTTCTTGCCTAAGTTTTAAAGGCAATTGTAGAGTGGCTTCACTTTTAAATAAGCGGGTAAAAACGATTGCAAAAAAATCTGGATTACCGACGATTATCGTTGGAGGAAATCAGCAGGTTGGAAACGATTTTGGACAGCGATTCACATATGCAGTGGCTCAGATTTTTGAAAAAGGCTATGAAAATGTGATTGCAATAGGGAATGATTGTTTATCTGTCTCTCCTCAATTATTGCGACAAGCTGCGACCACTTTAAATCATCAAAAAGTAGTCGCAGGACCAACCAAAGATGGCGGTGTTTATTTGTTAGGTTTTCAGAAATCAGTTTTTTTACAAAACGAATTAGCGACACTTCCCTGGCAAACCAATCACCTTTTTTCTGCACTTAAAAGTTATTTCCAAACACTGGATGTAGCTAATTTTCAATTGTTAAGATTAGCGACTGACGCTGACGATGCGTTTAGTTTTCAAATGATATTAAATCAGTTATCTACTGGTTTTGCTTTTAAAAATATTCTACAAAATCTACTGCAAGCAACTTCGCAAACGCAGTTATTTACTGTAAATTTTCAAACGTTTTTATGCTTAAAAACTAATGTCTCCCGAAGAGGGCCACCTACCGAACTATCAATATCAATCTAATTATTTTTAATAAGTACCATTTTTCAAAATAGTTGAAATTGCTATGCAATGTGTTGTCTTTCAACATGCTGTTAGCTGTTTTGAAACAACCATTTACACTAAACTTTATGAATGAGATTTGAGCGGCTTTAAACTTGCTCTTTTGTTCTTCTTTTTCTGTTCTCTAAATCAGTCAAAGTAACAACAGTTTTCCTTTTTAAAAAAAACTGAGAACAAAATTGCGGCGTTTAAATCTCACTCAACCTCCTTCATAAAGTCTACTAAAAACTTTAATTGTGATTAAACAAATACTAACCATTTGTATGGTTATAATGACGTGCCATGCTTGGTCGCAAAGCACTGTAATTCAAGGAATTATTAATGACTTAGAAACGGGAGAACCACTTCCTGGTGCAACCATTTTTGAAAAGTTGACAGGTGCCGGTACCGTTTCGAATTTGGAAGGAAAATTTGAACTGAAATTAGAAAAACTGCCAGTTACTTTAACTTTTGCTTACGTCGGTTATGGGGAAGAGGTGCGCGAAATTTCGGACGATAATTTTATTACGGTTAACTTGTCTGCGAGTAACGAAACATTAGGAGAAGTAGTCGTTACTGCCCTCGGATTTGAACGGTCTTCCAAGAGTTTGGGCTATGCTGTTCAACAAATTGACGGGTCGGCAATCAATCAAGTAAAGTCCGTCAATTTTCTCGATAATTTATCAGGAAAATTGGCAGGTGTCACCGTTAGCCGGGGGGCGACGGGTATCGGTTCGACCTCCAAAATTACGATTCGTGGCGAAGGCTCATTTGCCAACAACAATCCGCTTTTTGTCGTCGATGGTATTCCGATTAATAACCGTACGATTTTGAACGCGACCAACTCGGCAGCCGCTGGATTTCAGGAAGTTGATTTTGGAAACGGTGCGATGGAAGTGAACCCTGACGATATTGCTTCGGTTTCGGTATTAAAAGGGCCGAGTGCTGCTGCATTATATGGTACGCGCGCGTCGAATGGCGTCATCATTATCAATACCAAAGATGGGTCTGAACGTTCAGGTTTAGGGGTGAGTTTCAACTCAACTACTTTTGTGGAAAGTGTTTTTCAATTGCCTGAATTTCAAAATCAATATGGACAAGGAAATAGCGGAGAATTTGAATTTGTTGATGGACTTGGTGGTGGTATCAATGATAATATTACGTATAGTTACGGGCCAGAGTTGGATGTTGGAAACTTAATTCCTCAATTTGATAGTCCTGTTCAATTGGCTGATGGTCAGGTAGTTAGAGGTGGAGATGTAGCGGTGCATGGTGGTGCACCAATTACACCAACTCCGTTTGTTTCCAACCCTGATAATTTAAAAGATTTCTATGAAACAGGGGTGACAACAATTAATAATTTATCATTTTCGGGAGGCTATGGCAAAGGTGATTATCGACTGTCTTTGACAGATGTGAATAGCAATTCGGTCATTCCTGGTGTAGATTTGAAACGTAAAACGGCGGCTGCACGCTTGAGTTTTAAACCGGTTGAAAAGTTGAAAATTTCAACAGCGATTAATTATGTCAATTCTGAAAGTAAGAACCGTCCTGCAAATGGATATGGTTCAGAAAATATCAATTATTCACTCGTAGCCTGGTTAGGTCGGCAGAGTAATCTGAATTCATTGAGAGATTATTGGCAACCGGGTTTAGAGGATGTGCAGCAATATTCGTTTAATTATACGTTTTTTGATAATCCGTATTTTATTTTAAATGAAAATAGAAACTCCTTTAATCGTGACCGCGTTTTTGGAAATATCGTCGCTAATTATGAAATGACGGAACACTTGTCGGTTACTTTCCGCAGCGGGATGGACTATTCAGATGAGACGCGCCAATTTCGTCGTGCTTTTTCCACCAATCGTTTTAAAAATGGTGGTTACGCGGAACACGATGTTTTTTATCGAGAAATCAACACAGACGTATTGGTCAATTATAATAACCAATTTGGAGACCTTACTTTTGATTTATCCGTCGGTGGTAATCGCATGGATCAAAATGCTTCCACTTCGCAAATCCAAGCTTTGTCTTTGGCACAACCGGGTATTTTTAGACTGTCAAACGCAGCATCTCCTTTAGAGATTTTTGAACAAACGTCTGAAAAGCAAATCAATAGTGCTTATGGACTTTTAAAATTGGGTTATCGAGACTTCTTATTTGTTGACGTGACGGGCCGAAATGATTGGTCGAGTGCATTAGCGACACCAACTTCAACGGACAACACTTCGTTTTTCTATCCGTCAGTTTCGGCAAGTTTCGTAGCATCTAATGTTTTTGAATTACCAACAATCGTCTCTTTTGCGAAGGTACGGGCGAGTTGGGCACAGGTTGGAAATGATACGGACCCGTATCAAACAGCGGGCGTTTTTCAACCACAAACTCCATATAACGGACAGCCAACTTTTGGTGACCAAACCTTTATTCCCAATTCAAATCTGCTACCTGAACAGACGACTTCTTACGAGATTGGTGCAGATATTCGATTCTTCAATGACCGCTTGAATTTTGACATTACTTACTACGATGCCACGATTGAAAACCAGATTTTATCGTTGCCGATAGCTTTGTCTTCTGGCTATACGCAGCAGGTTAGAAATGGCGGTTCGGTACGGTCTAAAGGTGTGGAAATTGTAGCGGGTATTTCTCCAATTCGTACCAAGGAATTTAATTGGAATGTACAAGCTAATTTTAGTCGAAATGTTTCAACGGTAGAGTCTTTGCCTGAAGGAACTGATGTGCTAACCCTTGGATTTACAGGTGTTTATGACAATGTCAACCAACGCGTCTGGTATCAAGTAAGCGAAGGCGACCGCATCGGAGATATGTGGGGAACTGGCTATAAAAAGAATGAAGATGGCGAATTTGTAGTGACTGAAGATGGTACGTTTATCGTGGACAATACTTTGATTAAATTAGGCAATTATAATCCTGATTTTATCATCGGTTTGACGAATCAATTTAATTACAAAAACTTTGGTTTAGGCTTCACTTTTGATTGGCGACAAGGCGGTACAATTGTCTCGCGTACACAAGCGCTTGCGGGTGTTGGTGGACAATTGGCAGAAACGGGCGACCGACCCGAAGAAGGCATTGTTATCGACGGTGTGGTCAATACAGGGACGGAAGAAAACCCCGTCTATACGCCCAATACAACACCGATTCCAGCCGAGACTTTTTACCGTTCTTTTTATGATAGAAATCACGAGGAAAACAATACTTACGATGCGAGTTACCTCAAATTGCGGGAATTTAGTGTGAGTTATACCTTGAGTAAAAAGGCATTAAGCAATACTATTTTTAGAAATTTAGAAAATGTGAAAATTGCTTTTGTAGGTAAAAATGTATTCGCCGTTTCGGCAATTCCGCATTTTGACCCAGAACAATTGGCAGTGCAAGGACAAAATTTTGTGAGCGGTGTGGAAGATATGTCTTACCCAACAACGCGGAGTTTTGGATTGAGTTTGGGGGTTGATTTTTAAGGCATTAACGAAGTACTTTCCCCGATTTCTGAAGGGAGTACTATAGTTTTTAATTTGATTTTTTACGAAAGAGAATTTATTGAAAATAGCTGTCATAAATTTCCATAAAATCTCGAACATACTCCCCTTTAGGACTCGGGGAAGTATCAATTTACAATAACAATGAATAAATTAATATATATTTTCATAACGATAATCTTCGTCACTTCCTGTACCAAGGATTTTGAAGACATCAACACTAATCCCAATGCACCCGTTGATGTGCAACCAAGCCTTTTGCTGCGCAATATTTTGTTTGATTATGGCGAACAAATGTCATATGAAGGCTACGTAGCAGGCGACCTTTTGGGACAATATATGACGGCAATTGATTTCAATTTATTTGACCGGCATAGTTTGACTGAACCACAATTTGGTGGCAATCCATGGGTGGTTTTATACACCAATTTGCGGAATAATGAAATCATTCTGGATAAGTCTCGCGCAGATGCTGCTGCTGCCGTTTACGAAGGACCAGCTTTGGTGATGAAAGCTTATATGACAGCGGCATTGACGGATATGTATGGTGATGTTCCATACTTCAATGCATTGAATGGTAAGGAGGGAGTTATTACACCGGTATACGATGCGCAGGAGGATATTTACCTTGCGGAAAACGGAATTTTGGATAACTTAAATAAAGCAATTTCGGCGTTGGAAAACTATTCAGGCGTGATTGGATTGGAAGGTGATATTTTTTATAATGGAAATTTAGAAAATTGGGTTAAGTTTGCTAATTCATTGAAAATCAAAGCATTGATGCGTGTTTCAAGCCAAGAAGACGTATCTGCTGATTTGCAAACATTATTCAATGAAGGCAATTTTATTCAAACAAATGCGGAAAATGCCATTTTTAATTTCACCAATGGGCAACCCAATAACTTTAGAATGGCCAACCTTCGGGATGGTGATTTTAACCTCTTTATTATGTCTGCGACGATGGAAGAAATTTTGACTAATTTGGATGATCCACGGGAGGCTGTTTTCTTTCAACCAACAGGAAATGACCCGACAGCTTTTGCAGGGTTTTTGAACGGACCAGATGCTTCTGTTACGTCAATTTCAGTGGCAGATTTCTCATTGGGTGGGACTATTTTTAGAACCAATACGGGCGATTTGGATTGTAACTATATGACCGCTTGGGAAACTCATTTTTTACTTGCCGAAGCTGCTGAACGAGGTTTGATTTCAGCCAATGCACAAGAGTTGTATGACTTGGGTGTGGTACAAGCATTTGAGTATTGGCAAACGTCCATGCCAGCTGATTATTTGACAACAAGTAATGCTGCCTATGGTCAAAATGGGGCGGATAAAATCGAACAAATTCTTACCCAAAAGTGGTTGTCCAATATCACCAACGGCTACGAAGGTTGGATTGAATATCGTCGAACAGGCTTTCCGCAATTAAAAACAATTGCTGCAAGTCTCAACGATGATTTGATTCCTGTCCGTCTTCCATATCCAACGGATGAAGCAGCGTTGAATGCTGAAAACTTCAATACCGCAGCTGCTGCAACGAATGGAAATAGTGTAAATGCCCCTGTTTGGTGGCAAAATTAA
>CAYUNA010000041.1:12940-14472 GCA_964445895.1 uncultured Saprospiraceae bacterium
CGATTAATTCGATTGACTCGATTGCGCCACCAATCGAGTCAATCGAGATAATCGAGATAATCCAAACAATCAAATCAATCAAACAATATGGCAGTTGAAACTTGGCAATGGATGCTTATCGTTGGAATGAGTGTAATTCTTTTCCTCATCGCGCCGTTATCGAAGACCAAAGATGAATTTTTCAAAGCGACTACTTCGGATAAGAAACCAGGGTTTTGGTTGTTGACGAGTAGTCTGGTCATTTCGTGGATATTTGCGAAGTCGATTACCAACGCGGCGAATCTGGGGTTGTCTTTTGGTTTCGTTGGTGGCGTTGCGTATGCCTTATATTACCTGTCATTTTTAGTAGCCGGGTGGATAATTTATCAAATGCGGGTGAAAGGAGGATTTTCGAGTATTCATCATTTTTTGCAACGTCGATTTGGGCGTGAGGCAGTGATGTTGTTTTCTTTATTGATTGGATTTCGGTTGTTTAATGAAGTCTGGTCAAACACCATGGTCATTGGTTCGTACTTTGGACCGGCAGACACAACGCCTTATTTTACGGCAATTTTGGTGTTTACGGCACTGACATTAGCGTATTCTATTAAAGGCGGATTGCAAAGTTCATTACTGACGGATTTGATTCAAATGGTGCTATTTGGTGTTTTGCTATTCATTATTTTAGGCATTTTAATACCAAAAGAAGGCGGCGATATTGGTAAGTTTGTCGCGTCAGGCGAGTGGACATTAGCAGGTGGATTGAATCTTGCGTTTGTGGCAATAATTCAATGTTTTAGTTATCCGTTTCACGACCCTGTTTTGACTGACAGAGGATTTATTGGCGAACCTAAGACGACTTTGAAAAGCTTTTTTTGGGCGACCTGGATTGGTGGGATTTGTATTTTGCTATTTAGTTTTGTAGGAATTTATGCCCAATTTCAAGGGATGGAAGGACAAGCAGCCGTTGGCGTCAGTCAAACCCTTGGTGTGGCTATGATGTTGATGATGAATTTTATAATGGTGACTTCGGCGGCTTCCACTTTAGATTCGGCATTTGCTTCTTTTTCAAAATTGGCAGTCGTTGATTTAGGCAATAAAGAACGGATTACCGTCTCGAAAGGTCGGTGGGCAATGGTCATTTTAACCGTTTTGGGAACCATTCCAGTATTTTTAAACGCCGAAATTTTATCTGCAACTACGATTAGCGGAACAATGGTGATAGGGTTAGCACCGATATTTTTATTTTGGAATAAAGAAGTTCCCAAAATCACTTTTTTATTGGTTGTAATCACGGGAATGTTGTTTGGCGGCTGTCTTGCGATGAATTGTTGGCCTGCAGACTTGACGTTTTTTGATGGGAAATATGGGGATTTATTTTCTGCTAATCTATTAGGGACCATTGCTTGTTTTGGCGTTTATGGAGTAATGGCTTTATTTAAAAAGTAGTTTCCTTTTTATTCCTCAAACTCTCCACCGGGGCTGTATCAAAAGGCAATTTTTCTCGTTGAGAGAAACATTCAATTCTAAAGACGAAGCAACAACCGTATTTT
>CAYUNA010000042.1:0-14377 GCA_964445895.1 uncultured Saprospiraceae bacterium
GTGACCCCGGCAGGACTCGAACCTGCAACCCTCAGAGCCGAAATCTGATATTCTATCCATTGAACTACGGAGCCAATTTCAACGCAAAAGTACAATACAATTTGAAATTACCAAATAGATAGTTTCTTTTCTGCAAAATAGTATTGATTTTAACTATAAAAAATACGTTTTAAAAAGGTTTTTTGTTCCCTCAAGCACGTATTTTTTATTAAAATTATTAAAAATAGAAAGGGAGAACTGTTACATCCTCCCTTTTTTTATAAATCCGAAAACTATTTTGGAAATTAGGCACCGACCAAAACAACAGGTGCAGCACTCATCAATTCCTCATCTGCTTCAGAAGCAAATTGCTCAAAATTGTCAACAAATGCCTGCGCCAATTCATTGGCTTTCTCATCGTAGCCATCTTTGTCTGCCCAAGTATTTTTTGGATTCAACAAGTCCGCAGGGACGTTTGGACAAGAGGTTGGCATAGCTAAACCGAAAATTTCGTGATTTTCAAAGTCCGCTTTTGCCAATTCACCACTTAAGGCTGCGTTAACCATTGCACGCGTCAATTTCAATTTCATTCGATTACCTACGCCGTAGCCGCCGCCTGTCCAGCCAGTATTTACCAACCAAACATTGACATTGTGTTTTTTCATTTTCTCACCCAGCATATCTGCGTATTTTACAGGATGCAATGGTAAAAATGGTGCGCCGAAGCAAGCAGAAAAGGTCGTTGTTGGTTCTTCAATGCCCGCTTCTGTACCCGCAACTTTGGCAGTGTATCCCGAAATAAAGTGATACATCGCTTGCCCTGGCGTCAATTTTGAAATTGGAGGCAGCACACCAAATGAGTCACAAGTTAAAAAGAAAATGTTTTTAGGATTGCCGCCTTTGGATGGCTGCATTACATTTTCGATATGATGAATTGGGTAAGAAACCCGTGTATTTTGAGTAATTTCGGTACTCTCAAAATCAGGCGTATGAGTGCCTGGTAAGAAAGCTATGTTTTCTAAAATTGCCCCGTGCTTGATGGCTGCATAAATTTCAGGTTCTTTTTCTGGTGTCAAATCAATACACTTTGCATAGCAACCACCTTCAAAATTGAAAACGCCATCGTCCGCCCAGCCGTGTTCATCGTCACCAATTAAATTACGACTTGCGTCAGCAGATAGGGTAGTCTTGCCAGTGCCACTCAAGCCAAAAAACACTGCGGTGTCACCATCCTTGCCCACATTTGCGGAGCAGTGCATGGACAAAACGCCTTTTTTATGAGGTAGTACATAATTCAATACCGAGAAAATTCCTTTTTTAATTTCACCAGTGTAGCCTGTGCCACCAATGATAATTTGTTTTTTTGTAAAATTGATAATCGCAAAGTTACCTTGGCGAGTACCATCTACACGTGGGTCAGCCTGGAAGCCGGGTGCGCAAAGAATTGACCATTCTGGCGAGAAATCTGCCAACTCTTCTTGATTCAACCGCAAAAACATATTATGAGCAAACTGGCTACTCCACGGATATTCCGTAATGACACGGATATTCAGGCGGTAGTCTTGATGAGCGCCTGCTGCTACATCGCGTACATATAGGTCTTTATCGCAAACATAGTCTAACATTTTAGCATAAAGGCGATTAAAGTTATTGGAGTTAAATGGTAAATTGATATTACCCCAATCGACAGAATGTTCTGTGATGGCGTCTTTAACGATAAAACGGTCTTTTGGAGATCGACCAGTAAATTTTCCAGTTTTGATAACCAATGCGCCGCTGTCTGATAAGACGCCGTGGTTTTGACAAAGAGAATGTTCGACCAGTTTTTCAGGTGTCAAATTCCAATGTACATTACCGTGTGTATAAATTCCGAGGGTAGAAGCAAGGTTCGCTTTTGTGCGTTTAACTGTTTGTTGCTGCATAGTAAGGGAAAGGTTTATGTCTTTACGACTGTCTTGACAAAAGCGGGAGGAAGCAATTTGGATTTTATTTTTCGCTGAAATTTTGTTTTAATTTGATTTTTAAAAATTGCTTATATAAAAAGTAGTATAGCCTAAAATAGAAAAACCAAACCCTTTGTAAATGAAAACCATTTACACGTTTAGACCTTTAAATGAGGCTAAATTTTTGTGTCAAAAGACAAGACGAAAAGACCGATTCATAAACTGATTAATACGTTGTACAATGCAAAGCTAAGACAGAATGTTCATAGTTTATAATATTTAATTTAAAAAATTATTTACGGTAAAAATGACACTAAGGTTAGCTTAAATTTTAAAATAAGTAAAAAAAAGAAATTTAAACCGAATTTAATTTTATGATAAGACTATAGACCGAAACATATTTTTCGTGTGAAAAAATCACAAAAGAAGTAATCAGTTTACATTTATGGGGTTTAATGTTATTTTAAAACATATTCTAATAAAAAAAATTTATCATTTTTGTAAATTCCGTACTTTAATGTTAGGTATTTATGCTGAATGGGTGTGATATTTATCTAAGTGTTCTTTTGGGAAAAATTGCATTTTTAACTTTTTTTTAAAAAATTATCAATTCGATACATATTATAAAAAATATAATATATATATTTGCACTGTATTTAAAAAGAAAGAAAACTTTTACTATTTATTATTTGATTTCCGTCATTGTTTTTTACACAAATTATATTCCCTTGATAGATTTTTTATGAAAATCTGATAAACGTGATATTTCTTTTGGGAGCAAACCTCGCAGTATGAAACACTTTTATTTGGTTGATTAAAAGTGGACACTCGCTTTACAAAAATCTTCCAATCGGTCTGACTTCACTACTTGGACTGAAATAGACTATCTAATTTTTTTTATATGGCAGCTACGGCTGTTGAAGTACCGCAAGAGGATTTTATGACCAAAAAGAAATTTATTTGTTCACGTAGCAGCAGCACTTCGGTGCTGCTGTTTTTCTTAAAAAAATAACATCGTTCTACATATTTAAATAAATTGTAATTTATTTGGCATAGTTTTTTGTGTTAAATAACTAATTGTAATTCAGTAATTAAAAAATCTGAATTATTAATATGTATTTTTTAAAATCCTTTGAACATGTACATTCGTAGAACATCCCTTTTGCTGATTCTTTTGTTTGTGGCAAGTTTTAGCTTTGCACAAACATCTTCCAACAATACATTTGCTTCCAGCAATGGTAATGCGAATGACCTACTCGCCACCCGTTTTTCACCAAAAAAATCGACTTATACCCCTAAAAAAACATATCGCTTCCATCAACGACTTTCTGGAACTTTCTCCGGTCTGGCAATTGAATTAATTGCTTCAGATTTGCCGTTGGAGCGCAGCCTTCCGCTGTTTCGACAATTTGGTAATGTGCATTATGATAAGTTGACAGAAGGTGGTTATTCGTATGTAATCAAAACGAATATTACAGATAAGAAGTCGTTAGAGAAATTTTATAAGACGGTTATTCTACCCCGCAATCCAGATGCGAAAATGGTAGAATATAAATTCGGTAAGCGCGATATTTTGTAAATGACATATATAGTAAAAATGGTTTTACGCCAATTTTACCTTCATATATAAAGAAGTAGTTTTCTTTTCTTGAGACCAATGACGATAGAGCCTGTCTTAGCCCAAATGTGGGGGAGACGGGCTTTTTTATTTTTATCAAATCTCATTCATAAAGTCTAATATTGGCAAAAATCTTAACGATTTTTGCCAATATTCCTAACGAACGAATTGCGACTATTTCTTTTTCAAAACCACCTGCGCCGCCATTTTATCTATCAATAAATTATAAAATTCCTTCAAGCCTGCATACTCTTCAGGTAAAAATAAATACTTGCTAATCTTCAACTGGCTTGTCAAATTGATGGTATTTCCATTAGCCGACATGGTATAAGAAAATCTACCGCCTTTTTCGGGCAAGGCCAAGGATAAATTTTCGGGTAGCTCTTCAATCGCGTAATTTTCAGGAATTTCAAACGACGCCGAATAAATGTATTCATAAGGATAATTATAATCCACGGGGTATTTTCGTTCTTTCAATTTGAACGGATTTTCCTCAACAGCGAAAGTTAACATCGGATTGAAATAGAGCATTTCGCCGCCATCCATTACATTGTCCTTGAGCGTCATATCGTAAGACGCTTTGGTTTCTTTCGCCATTGTTTCCATTTCTACTAACGTTGGATTTGTTAAATTCAAGCCCGTATTTTGATTTTGAATCATCTGCACATAGCTTTTTTCATTGCCTTCCGTCAGGTAGTTCTGGCGCATTTGACGAGCAGCGTAATCCTTACATTTTACATCCATTGTGCCCGTCCAGGTGAGGTCGTCAGTCAATGTCGCTTTTACTTGACGGACGTGGCGATATTTGGTGTTGGGGGTGAGGTCCAGCCAAGTATGTCCTTCTTTGGTAATTATCATTCCTTTGCCATTGATGCAGCGTGGGGGAAGGATATTCATCGGTAACGAACGGTCAGTTGCGTCGATTAATTGGTAAGTATCGTCCTCATTTTTGACGGCGCAAATGAGGTAGTTGAATTGACTCCTTGCAGGAAACAACTCGTTGAGATAGCCATGACTTCTTGTACTCAGAACCATTGGACGAGCATCAAACCCACCTGCTTTCAACATGGCGACAAGCAATAAATTAATATCTGCCGAGTTGCCTTTTCCTTCTTTATATGTCTTTTTAATATCTACTGATGCAAATACTCGACTTTGCTTGTTCCATACTATTTTTTCTTTAATATGATAATAAATCGCCTCAATTTGACTAGCGGCATCCTCTTTCCCTGATGTTACTACGTTTACTTCATCTTTGAACGAATTAACTTTTAGATTACCGATTTGACCCCCTAACTTTTCATTTTTAGAAAGTTGGTCATTGATATTATCCCAAGTTTTAGCAAAATTTTTATACGGTGAATTTGGAAAGCTAACTGCTGCTAATTCAAATTCTAATGCTGTTAAATAATTTGTAGTAGCAGAACTATAACTTTCTGGTATAAAGGCGGGCATATTTTCTGCTACATAGTGCAGTTGTTTTTTGATAAAATCAATATTTTCTGTTCGTCTATCTGAATCCCTAATTCCATGTTCACCAATTCTACTCTTAAAATACGAATAAGTGATTTTGTCCATCGAAGTTCCTGAATCATTTATGGTAAGATATTGGTAATCATATCCCTTAAAACTAACTTTGTAATCAAACCAATCAGGATAGGATACGTAATATTCGCTATATTTTGTAGGGATGCTTTGTTGAAATTCCCAATCGTAAAGGTTCCAGGTAAAGGGCGATTCTACTGAATACTGAATTTCAAAAATAGCTCCTTCCTTGATTTCGGGCATTGCAATTTTTTCTAAAATCAAGTTTTCGCTAACCTTTTCTGTAAACAAATCCTTTCGAGAGACTTTTACATCTTCCATATATCCGTTAACTAAGTTATAAGTTGCAGCTTTAAATTTTAAGAGTTTTTCTTCAGCGTTGCTGTTTTTATCCTGGTAAAGAGGAATGTCAAAATTTGAATAATCATATCCTGCTTGGTCAATAATTTTGATGCGAATGTGGCGGTCAAATTTAACAAAGAACTCACTCAGTTGAGCATTATATTCCAGGTTTGCAGTTCCATAATCACACAAGACCACGGCATGCGCACTCGAATCCAACGGATAATGCGTCATTTTCAAATCTTCTATATCAATCTTTCCAAACTTAATCGGTGACTTTTGTGCAAACGAAATTTGTGTTGTTAAAAATAATAGACAAAAGAGAAAAAAGGTAAATGCGTGACTTTTCATACTAATAAAATGGTTTTTTATTTTTTCAAATGCGAAATTGCACTTGGATTGGATTGCGTATCTTTGTCGATGCAATCTGCCACAAAATAGAATTTTTTAGAAAAATATTACATCATTTATGAAAAATATTGCCTTGTCCTTATTCGTTCTTTTTTGCTTTTTTCAAAATAGTCAAGCGCAGCCCATCTTCTGGGAAGAACTCTCGCCAATGCCCGAACGAGTCTCCAACAATGCCGTATCTGCCGCGACGGTCGATGGAATTCCTTACGCATTTTCTTTTTCAGGAATCGACTCCACGAAGGAGTGTGGACATACCCACTTGCGGAGTTTTCGCTACAATACCGAGGCGGACATTTGGGAAACTATTGCTCCACTACCTGAACCATTAGACGGTAAAATTGCGGCTGCTGCAAGCACTATTAAAAACAAAATATACATTACCGGCGGTTATCACATTCCGAGCGGCTGCGGCGAAACATCGTCGGCTAAAATTCATATTTACGATCCCGAAACCAACGAATATTTGCCCAATGGCGTCGATATGCCTACACCGATTGACGACCAAGTGCAAGGCGTTTGGCGCGATAGTTTACTGTATATGATTACGGGATGGAGCAATACCACCAACGTCACTGATGTACAAATTTACAATCCTTCGACCGACGTTTGGACAACAGGCACACCTGTCCCAAATGCCAATGATTGGAAAGTTTTTGGCGGCTCTGGCGAGATTGTTGGCGACACCATTTATTATATCGGTGGCGCGAGTCCGTTTTGCAGTGTGAACCTTTGTTTTCCACCAACGACGTTTTTGCGGCGCGGCATTATCAACCCTGATAACCCAGCAGAAATTACCTGGGAAGGTAGTGAAAATGCAGCGGCACAAGGCTATCGAATGGCAGCGAGTACGTATCAGAATAGCGTGATCTGGTTGGGCGGTTCGGATTTGACTTTTAATTTTGATGGTATTGATTATAATGGGACGGGCGGGGTTGCCCCAAATGAGCGGTTGACTTTAATTAACAAGGACGCTGGTTTTTTATATCAGATTGAGGAAGCGTTACCACCAATTATGGACTTGCGTGGTGTGGCAAAAATTTCTGAAAACGAATACATTATTGCTGGTGGTATGAACGAAAATCAGGAGGTTGTCAATAGCACTTTTAAAATTAGAATCGATGATTTGACGGCAGTAAATCTAACAGAGCTTCCAAAAGTTAATATATTTCCAAATCCTGTAAATGACGTTTTAAATATTCAAAAGGACGGTGTTTTTTCAGCTGAAATTATTGATTTGCAAGGACGCATTATTTCAAAAAAGCAGCCTGTTTTAAATCAAAAACTGGCAGTTGACTATTTGCAATCTGGTGTTTACTTTTTACGAATTTTTGAAAATGGGGAATTAGTGAGTTTCGAAAAAATTGTAAAGCTATAATAATGGGTAAAAAAGAACTCGCTACTCAGATTGTTAACCAAATGATGGAAAACGATTTCTACAGTAAATGGCTCGGTATCGAACGCATTGAGGAAGACGCTGGGAAATCGGTTTTGCAAATGAAAGTCCGTCGCGAAATGCTCAATGGTTTTGGGATGGCACATGGCGCAATCACCTTTGCTTTAGCAGATAGTGCACTGGCCTTTGCCTGCAATTCTCATGGGAGAAAAGCAGTATCGATTGAGACCTCGATTTCTCACACAAAAGGGGTGAAGGAAGGTGAAATTTTGCGTGCCTACGCTGAAGAAGAAAGTTTATCGCACAAAATTGGGTTTTACAAAGTAACCATCAAAAGAGAAGATGGCGAAATCGTCGCTTTATTCAAAGGTACTGTTTATCGAACGAGTAAAGAGTGGGCGGTGTAAAAAATCACGACTCAACGAATCACGAAAATGTCAACTAATTTAAAAACGAAACGTCAGGCTTTTCATTTCGATAATTTATCTATCGAAATCAACCGCGCCACCAATGTCGATGAACTTATCGAAGCCTTCTTCGCTTTGGATGAAAACGACGAAGCATATCAGGACGAACAAATTCCGTATTGGGCAGATTTATGGCATTCGGCAGTCGCGTTAGGTGATTTTTTGGTGAAGGAAAAAGTCATTCAAAAAGGCATGAAAGTGACGGAAATCGGTTGCGGCTTGGGCTTTACTGGGATTGTGGCGAGTCGGTTAGGGGCGGAGGTTATTTTTACCGATTATATTCAAGCTGCTGTCGATTTTGCGGAAGAAAACTGGAAATTAAATGCCGCCAGTCCAGCGCATTTTTCTACGATGGACTGGCGAAACCCGAATCCTGATTTTACTGCAGATTTGATTTTAGCAGCGGATGTAGCCTACGAAAAAGCAGCTTATCCGCCATTGTTAAAAACATTTAAAGCCTTGTGTCAACCAGGTAAAACGATATTATTAAGCGACCCCAATCGCAAACATACACGACCATTTATGCGTAGTTTGAAAAATGAAGGATTCACAGTTTCGGAGTATTCGATGGAGCAAAAATTGGATGATTCGACGGTTTTGGTCAATATTTTTAAACTAATTCGAGCGTAAGCCATTCTAATTTTAAATAAATTTTAACCCATACAAATTATGCTTTTCCGACCTTTGCGACCTCTTAGGAATGAGCAATTAATTACTACGAGGCACTTAATTGCTCAGATCCCATAATTTTTAAAAATATAGCTTATGAAAAAGATACTGGCATTTTTGACGCTAATGGCGTTGGTAACGATAACTTTTGCTCAAACCAATCAATATACAAACGCAAGCCAATCCGACCCTGCGGCAAAAGCATTATTGGATAAAGTCCAAAAAAAGTACAAAGCCTATAAAACGATACAGGCAGATTTTACGTTGAAAATCGAGATTCCAGAAGAGGCAGAGGAAGTGCAAAAAGGAAAATTCATGCAATCGGGTGAAAAATACCGTTTGGAAGCAGAATCGCAAACGATGGTTTCTGACGGGGAGACGTTGTGGTTGCACATGAAAAGTAGTCAGGAAGTTCAGATTAATGATGTAGAAGAAGATGAGGACGAAATGTTGTCACCAAGTAGTTTTCTGAATTTTTATGAGTCTGAAGAATTTGTTTATTTTTTGGTTAACGAATTTTCAGAAAATGGGGTAGTGGTTCAACAAATTGAATTCAAGCCGCTGGATGAAGATTCGGAGTACCACAAAGTTCGCTTGACGTTGAATAAAAAGACAAATGAAGTGATGCGCATCAAAGCATTTTCAAAAGATGGTTCGCGTTTTTCCTTTGAAATGGGTAAATTGATTGCAAATCCAACCTTACCAGATGCGACTTTTAAAATGGTAAAATCGGAGTGTTCAGAATGTCATTGGGAAGATAATCGGATTTAGAGAGATTGGATGTTGATAGCTGTTTTAAAATAGCTTTTCAAATAAACAGGAGTCATCCCGAATTTTTTTGTCCAATGAAATATGGTGCAAAATCACCCCATTTCATTGAATTAAAAAATCAGGATGACTCCTGTTTGTTTTTGAATTAAAAAGGGGAGGGTAAAGTAACGCTTTTAAATATGCGCAAAGTTTTAAAACTCCATCGGGTCAGGATATAAAAAATTATACCCCAAAAGCGTCTTCACTTTTTCATTAGAAATAATCTTAAAACTGACTTCTTCATCATCTGAAAAAGTTGGTGCTTCCAATCCTTGTTTCGCTGTTTGTGCTAAGTAAAATTCCTTCCGCGTTGGATGTTCATCCGCACAAACATTGAAGGTCTCTTCCCAAATTTCTTGTTCCACAATTTCATTAATCACACCAATACAATCGTCTCGATGAATCATATTAATCGGTGCATTTCCATTTTTTACATCCTTTTTGCCCGCTAAAAAACGCCCTGCTTTGCGGTCGCCCCCGACTAAGCCACCCATTCTCAATATCGTCGTTGGTAAGGCTGTTTGTTGTCGTAAAAAATGCTCAACCCGCACCAATGCCTTGCCTGACCCGCGCGTTGGATTGGGCGTATCTGCTTCGGTAACAACGCGATTTTCATCTCCATACACGCCTGTCGAACTGACAAAAATGATTTTTTGAATCGTTCCTTTCTTAATCATTTCCACCACTTTTTTGATTTGTTGAAAATGGTGTTCTTCCACATTTGGATGCCGACGACCAGGCGGAATGTTTAGAATTAAAATATCTGTTTGGAAAAAGGGAAGTGTTGTGGTTTCATTGATTTCGTTGGGCAATTTGATTAGAAAAGGTCGAATGCCGACGGCTTTTAAATTCTCGAACTTTTCAATTTGCGTAGTTGAACCAAGGATTGTATATCCTTTTTTTACTAAAAAATCGCCGAGAGATAAGCCCAGCCAGCCGCAGCCGAGAATGGAGATTGTTGACATGTTGATTGTTTTTGCTAATTGAAAAGCTTTTATGAATACAGAAGTGTCACAATACAAATGTTTTGAGAATACAAAAGTTTTAAAAACTTTTGTATTGTGCCACTTTTATATTGTGGACACTTTTGTATTGTGACGCTTTTCTAACATTTAAGCAAAAAACAAGCCCTGACAGAATTTCTTCTGCCAGGGCTTTTCAAGTAGTATGTTTGAAATAAAAATGCTCTCTTTGAAGAGCTTGAGTTTTATTTCAAAATAAATATCTTTGGTGAAAAGGATTTAATAAGTTGAACAAGCATAATGACTCAACTTATTGAATCCTTTTCACTTAAATAAACGGTGCAATCACCAAAGCAACTACAGACATCAATTTCAACAAGATGTTCAATGATGGTCCAGAAGTATCTTTGAATGGGTCACCAACAGTATCACCTACTACGGTTGCCTTGTGTGGGTCAGAACCTTTGTAGTACATTTTACCTTTGATTTCCACACCTTCTTCAAACATTTTCTTCGCATTGTCCCAAGCACCACCTGCGTTGGATTGGAAAATTGCCATCAATACACCACAAACTGTGACACCTGCCAACAAACCACCCAACATTGCTGCACCACCACCAAAACCAACAGCTACTGGCGTAATTACGGCAATCAAGCCAGGCAACATCATCTCACGGATGGATGCTTTTGTAGAAATATCAACACATTTACTATATTCTGCTTTACCATCTGCTGCATCAAAAACGGCACGGTCAGAGGCACTCCAATCTTTCATTTCTTTGCCATCGTTTTTCTTCATCATTGCCAAGGCTGCTTTCAACTCAGGAATGTCCTTGAACTGACGACGTACTTCCGTAATCATGTCCATTGCTGCACGACCTACCGCATTCATCGACAAAGCCGAGAATAAGAATGGCAACATACCACCTACCAATAAGGCAGCCATTACTTTAGGTTCTGTCAAATCAATACCAGTCAACTGGTCAGTCGGGTGATTCAAGTTGTAAGAAGTGATAAATGCCGCAAACAATGCCAACGCCGTCAATGCCGCTGAACCAATTGCAAAACCTTTACCAATCGCTGCAGTGGTGTTACCTACTGCATCCAATTTATCCGTACGTTGACGAACTTCTTTTGGCAATTCTGCCATCTCAGCAATACCACCTGCATTATCCGAAACCGGACCGTAAGCATCTACTGCCAACTGAATACCTGTATTAGAAAGCATACCAACCGCTGCGATAGCGATACCGTACAAACCAGCAAAGTGATGTGCACCGATAATTGTCGCTGCCAAAACGATGATTGGCAAAGCCGTTGATTGCATACCTACACCCAAACCAGCGATGATATTCGTTGCCGCACCAGTGATAGATTGGTCAACAATACTCTGTACGGGCTTCGTGCCTGTTCCTGTATAAAATTCAGTAATCATACCAATTAACAAACCACCAACAAGACCAAAGATAACTGCGATGAAAACACCCAAGCTACCATAAGTCTGACCATCGTAAGTCCATTCGCCTGGCAACATATAATTAGAAGCAAAGTAAGTTGCGGCAATCATCAAACCTGCTGCGATAAACTCACCTCGGTTCAATGCTTTTTGTGGGTCACCACCTTCGCTTACTTTCACAAAGAAAGTACCGATGATAGAGGTAATTATACCAATACTTGCCAAAACCAATGGCAACAATACTGCTGATAAATTATCAAATTGGTCAGCCCAGGCACCGCCGTTAATTGTCGCATCTGTAATAAATGCTGCCCCCAATACCATTGTACCAATGATAGAACCTACATAAGATTCGAAAAGGTCAGCACCCATACCTGCTACGTCACCTACATTATCACCTACGTTATCCGCAATAGTTGCAGGGTTCAACGGGTGATCTTCAGGAATACCAGCCTCTACTTTACCAACCAAATCCGCTCCAACGTCTGCTGCTTTGGTATAGATACCACCACCAACACGTGCAAACAATGCGATAGAAGATGCTCCAAAAGAGAAACCCGTTACAACAGTAATTACTTTATTGATGTCCCAGCCCATGCCATCATAAACCAAGAATAATGTTCCAAGTCCTAACAAACCAAGACCAACAACACCCATTCCCATTACGGCACCACCTGCAAAGGCAACTTCCAAAGCTTTTCCTAAACTCGTTCGAGCCGCGTTAGTTGTTCTAACGTTTGCTTTAGTAGCGACTTTCATTCCAATGAACCCCGCTAATGCAGAACAAATCGCACCCAAGATAAAGGACAAAGCCACTAAAGGAGAAGAGTTTTCAGTATTACCAGTGACACCCAAAAGGATAGCTACGACAATTACAAAAATAGAAAGTACTTTATATTCTGCTTTCAAGAAAGCCATCGCACCATCGGCGATATTTTCGGCAATCGTTGCCATTCGGGGTGTACCAACTTCCTGCTTGGTTACCCAAGAAGATTTCCAAAAAGTGTACAAAAGTGCCAAAACTCCAAAAGCTGGAATTGACATCATTAAAGATTGACTCATATCGTCTTGTTTTTAAAAATTAAATGAAGAATTCTCATTTTCATACAAAATAAGAACTAATACAATTAGTGATGAAATTATAAAAGCTGGCTGTTTAGATGAGTTATTTTTTAGTGAAAATGGTCTTATAATAAGGCTTTCCAAACAACTCGTCACCATGAAATATTTTTTTCAGATGGCAAATGTAAGTCAAAGATTTTATTTGTCCAATTAAAACGGCATTTGGATTTTTGTCCTTAGTGACTGTGTTTCAAGGCTTTTTATATGTTTTTCAAAATTAGCATAATTTCAAAATAAAGTTTTCACAAAATAATATTGGTTTTCTATCTGTTGAGATTTCGAGAGATGACAATATTTCGTTTATTTTGCGGCGAATTTTAACTAAGTAACGATGAATTTGCGAATGACCGTTTTTCATTTTCATTTTCATTTTCATTTTCATTTTTTATGAATATTCTATTACTCGGTAGCGGCGGCCGCGAACACGCATTGGCTTGGAAAATGACGCAAAGTCCATTGTGCCAAGAATTATTTATTGCTCCAGGCAATGCGGGTACCTCACGACATGGCAAAAATGTAGCATTGAACCCTTTAGATTTTCCAGCAGTCAAACAATTTTGCTTGGACAATACTATTAAGATGGTAGTCGTTGGACCCGAAGCACCATTGGTGGAAGGCGTTTATGACTTTTTTAAAAATGACGCTGATTTAGATAAGATTGCGGTTATTGGTCCAAGTAAAGAAGGTGCGCAACTCGAAGGATCAAAAGCATTTGGTAAGGAGTTTATGGCAGAGATGAATATCCCGACGGCAGCTTATCGAGAATTTACAGGCGAAAATGTGCAGGAAGGGTTAACTTATATTGCCACGCAAACGCCACCGATTGTTTTGAAAGCAGATGGTTTAGCAGCAGGTAAAGGAGTGTTGATTTTGCCAACAATTGAGGAGGCACAAAAGGAATTCAAAGAAATGTTATCTGGTAAATTCGGGACGGCAAGTTCAAAAGTAGTGATTGAAGCGTTTTTGAATGGCATTGAGTTTTCTGTTTTTGTTTTGACGGATGGAAAAGATTATAAAGTATTTCCAATTGCAAAAGATTACAAGCGCATTGGCGAAGGAGATACAGGACTGAATACGGGAGGGATGGGTGCGATTTCTCCTGTCTCATTTGTTGATGATGTTTTGATGGAGAAAGTAGAAAAACGCATCATTCAACCGACAATTGCTACGATAAAAAAGCGGGGTTTTGCTTACGAAGGTTTTGTATTTATTGGTTTGATTGTCGTAAATAATGAACCGTACGTAATTGAGTACAATTGCCGTTTGGGAGACCCAGAAACGGAAGTAGTTTTACCTCGTTTAAAATCGGATTTGGTTGAGTTATTCCAAGCAACAGCAAACGGAACGTTGTCTGAAAAAACGATTGAAATTGACGAACGCGCCGCTACAACAGTGATGTTGGTTAGCGGTGGATATCCAGAGGCTTATGCCAAAGGCAAGGTAATGTCGGGGCTAGAAAAAGCAGAAGGTAGTCTTTTATTTCATGCTGGAACAAAAGCGGACAACGGCAAAATTTTGACAAATGGTGGTCGTGTTTTAGCCATTACGTCGTATGGCGATAATTTTAAAAATGCTTTGGCTATTTCCAATAAAAATGCAGAAGTGATTGATTTTGAAGGAAAGAATTATCGGAAAGATATTGGGTTTGATTTGTGATTTG
>CAYUNA010000043.1:0-11764 GCA_964445895.1 uncultured Saprospiraceae bacterium
TAAGTAGGACTTGAGGAAGAAAATCACTTCTGTTATTCAGACCAAATGAAATCATTTAGAACCAAAAGATCACTTTCTATTAAAATTTAGCTACTACCAAACAAATCCTCGTTTTCTTCGAACATATTAATATTAATCCTTACTTTTGTGCCCCATTCCTTCTCCCTATATCGAAGGGAAAACTATTTGCTAAACCAGTTTTTTCACCACAAAGACGTATTTAATTTTTCCATTGCGAACACCATAAATTATGAACATGCCCGAACATTCTATATCCATAAGAATAATAAAATCCCTTGCGGTTTGGCTACTTTTTAGCACCTATTCAATTCAAACATCCGCACAATGCAACCCTCCTCAACCACCTGGATTGACGTGTCAGGAAGCTACCTTTTTGTGTTCATTAGATGGCTATTGTGGCACAACCGATTTTTTCAATGTGCCCAATGTGCCCAATGCATTTTGTGGGACAATCGAGTCCGCACAATGGTTCGCATTTATCGCAGATGCAGAAGAAGTAACCGTACAAATCGTAGTCACCAATTGTGATGGTACTTTTTTGGGAGATGGATTGCAGGCACAGATTTATCAAACAGATGATTGTATTAGTTTTGAAGCGGTATCCAATTGTGAGAATCCAGCACAAGAGGTCGATTTGTTTGTCGAAGCAGAAGATCTAATCCCTGGGGAAACTTACTATTTATTGATTGATGGCTACTTTGGTGACGTTTGTGATTATGAATTGGTAGCTTCCGACATTCAAATTCCAACACCAGAAATTATTCCTTTGGCATCAGTAATTTGTCCACCAGGTTCAGGTCCGACCTCTTCCTGCCAGAGAGTTTGCTCGTTTTCGACGGTTGTTTACCAAATTGAGAATAGTCCAACAGTGCAATGGGATGTGATTGGTTCGGATAATTTTACGGTGCAAGGCAATAGCTTAACCGTGAACTGGGGCGCGGCAGGCTTTGGAGAAATTTATGGTTTTTTACCTGGTGAAAATTGTAATGAGGATGCGTTTTTATGTGTAGAAATTTTGCCTATTCCAGCAGCTAATTTCACCACCGACCCACCGATTGTTAACAACACTTTAAATATTTGCAAAGGACAGTCTGTTCAATTTTTTAACCAAAGTGCCAACGCGACACAATTTGCGTGGGACTTCGGTGATTTGAGCGTTTCCAATAGTCCATTTCCAGAACATACTTTTAATGGCGTGGGGAGTTTTGAAGTACAGTTGATTGCTCAAAATGAATGCAATTGTGTCGATACCACTTCTTTAACTGTCTTGGTCGAAAACGCCGATATTCCTCCAATTGAATGCATTTCCAGCGTATGTGCGGGCGAAACGGCAACTTATACTTCTCCCGCCAATTGCTCTGGTTATTTATGGAATATTAGTTCAAATGGCGTAGTCATCGCAGGGGGTGGTACGTCCGATAATTTCATTACAATTGAATGGGCGGACGGCGTAGATGGCGAGGTTTCTTTGGAATTGGCAGCGTGTACACAGACTTTTTGCAACTCCAATACAACACTTGCTGTACCAATTATTGCCAATGGCATCACCATAAAAGGGCCAGAAAAAGTTTGCCAAAGTGACTTTTCCGTTTATTCAATTCCCAATTATAGTGGTGTGGATATTTCTTGGTCAGTTTCACAATATGGAACAATTATATCTGGTCAGGATTCACCAATTATTACGGTGGAATGGGCGGATAATGTACCCGTTCCAGACAACAATCAGTGGGTGAGTGTTGATTTTGAAAATTGTTATTTAGATTGTAGCGGCGATGGTTATTTAGATGTAGAAATTTTACCTGATTATTTCATCAGCGGTGATATTTTAGCTTGTGAAAACACCACTTCCACCTATTCTGCCTTTGAGGGGTTTTCCAATGACGCGGTAGAGGTCAACTGGCAAGTCACCGATGTTAATGGACAAATTGAATGGGAAAGCACAGCAGCAAGTTTGACCGCAGATATTGATTGGACATTTGGAAATGGCGTTTTTTTAGTTAAAGCAACTGCCGTAGATGCAGATGCTTATTGCACCGAAGAGTATGTACTTTTTGTAGAAATCTCAGATTTGCCCGCCCCCGTTTTATCTGTCACAGGCGACCAACAAGTTTGTGCCGATGAGTTCTATACTTACGAAGCGTTTGCTGCTGGTTTTAATGTTAATTACGTTTGGGAAATCAATAACGGTGGCGTTTTAGAAACAAAAACGGGCGCAATCATCAACGTACTTTGGAGCGATACGCCTGATTATGGCATCACCGTTCGGAGAGTTGGAAATGGAACGCTGCCTTGCGAATCCGAACCTTTTACTTATGAAATTTCACCATTAACTAATTTTGCTTTAAATGGAAATGATGTGGTTTGTATGGCTGAGATTGCCAATTTTTCCATTGCTACACCATTTCAAAATGCCAGCTACAATTGGAGTTTAATCCCGGAAGATGCAGGTGTGATTATTGAAGGTCAAGCAACCGATTCTATTCAGATTTTTTGGAATGAAAGCGGCAATGCAACCGTTGCGTTAGAAATTTGCGACGTCATCGAAACCATTGCGGTGAATATAGTGGGCAATACCGTTCCAGACCTGGTTTTACCTAACGGACTTTGTCCTGGCGAAACAGATTTAATAGAAGTCGTTGGTACTTTTAGCAGCTACGAATGGTTGGATGAAAATGAAATTAGTCTTTCTACCGACCCGACAATTGAATTAACCGCGGGCAATTATCAACTTCAGGTCACTGAAGGAAATGGTTGTATTCAAACCCAAAATTTCAGCATTCCAGTATTTCCAGAACCAATTATTGATTTGACCGTTCCTGCTTATTTAGGAATTTGTCCAGGTGGAAATGAGCCGATTATTTTAGCATTAGAAAACAGTTTAGACTATGATTATCAATGGCTGTTCAATGGCACTCCCTTAGGTAATACCAATGCAGAATTGACCGTCAGTCAGGCAGGTGAATATCAAGTACAAGCAACAAGTAATGATGGCTGTGTGCAACTTTCTGACCCTATTACAATTGAAAACTGTAGCGATATTGGTGCATTTTGTATTGATGATGTATGTACGCTGACTGTACCAAATTGCAATTTTTCAGGAACAATTGACTTTGACGTTCAAACGGGTTTCACTTGCTTAGATAAAGCATTTACGAGCCTTGCCAATGATTTCCAACCGGGTTCACTGGTTTGGTCATTTGGTGACGGTAGCGGGTCGGCAGACGAAAATCCAACGCATGCTTATACAGAAGCGGGGCATTATACCGTTATTTTATTGGGTGAATTTGCAGACCAGGACAATCCCGGTCAGTTTTGTGAAGCAGGCATTTATCAAGATGTAGAAGTGACGGCGGCGGCAAGATTTTCATCGTCTGCGGGTTGTTTATTGCAGCCAGTTGATTTTTTTGACCAAACCAGTTATTTACCCAACCATAGCATTCAAAGTTGGGATTGGAATTTTGGCGAACCAGCCAGTCCAAACAACACTTCCAATTTACAAAATCCGACACACAATTACAGTTCTACTGGCTCCTATTTTGTCGTTTTGACCGTAACAATGGATGATGGTTGCACTACTTTTTATTCCGAACAAATTGAAGTCGTCGCACCTCCAACTGCCGCTTTTGAAATTATTGGAAATACCTGCGTCGGCGAAGCAATCGAGTTTCAAGCTACTAATGCTGCGGGCGTAGTGAATTGGGATTTTGATGACAACAATAGCGGCGATGCCAATGAAGCGATTGGACAAAATGCTTATCATATTTTTGAAAACCCCGGCAATTACACCATCGAAATGACCGTCAGCAGTATCAACGGCTGTGCGGCAACCACTACACAAGATATTACCGTCGGTGGTGATGCTATTTCGGGCATGATTACCAGCAATATTCCTTCGCCAATTTGTGAAGGCAGCACCATTGATTTGACGGCTCCTGACGGCGGTGCAACCTACTCGTGGAGCATCGGGGCAGCGGGTACAGTAACCAATCAAACCATTACAGTAGCGGGTGCGGGCATCTACGAGGTGACCGTAACAGATGCAGGTGGCTGCACCTATGTACCACCTCCATTTTCGGTTGAAATTTTGGAATTACCCGTCAGTTCTGTGCAGGCAATTGAGTTTGATGATTTTGGACAACCCATTAATTATTTTGAAAATCAATACGAGATTTGTCAAGGGGAAGATATTACTTTAGAGGTCATTTCTTTTGGAAATTTTACTTATGAATGGAGCAATGGAGACACCGCCCAAACGGTATTTTTTGACGTCGTTCATGATACCTTGCTGACTGTTGGAGACTATAGTTTTGATGTCACGATTACTGATGCAGTTTCAGGGTGTACGGCGGTTGCGGGTCCAATAGATATTAGCGTACATCCTTTTCCAAATAATGTGCAAATCGTCAGTAGCCAACCGTTACCTGTTTGCGAATTTTCGACCGTTACTTTGTCTGTCAATAATCCAAATCCGATATTGGATTATTTTTGGAATACCGGTGAAATTGGTAACAGCATCAACGTCTCATTGGCGGGTGATTATTTTGTCAGGGCAGTCAATCCATTTGGCTGTATTGGCGAAAGCAATATCATCACCGTACAATCTGCACCCGATATTTCAAAAATTCCGTCAGGCTGTCTTTCCCGCTGTTTGCCCGACACGATTTGTTGGCCAAATATCCCTGATGTTGTATCTTTTCAATGGTATTTTAATGGCTCCCCTATTGGCAATCCACTGTCTAATGGCGATGAATTGGTGATTATGGAAACGGGCGATTACTATGTAGAAATGACTGATAATGCAGGCTGTGTTTCTACTTCTGACCCACTGAGTTTAGACCTTTTCGAAGGCATCGGCGAAGTTGCGGGGCAGGTTTATTTAGATTTAAATGAAAATGGTGTGGTGGATGCTGGTGATACTTTGGTTAATGGAATTAATTTCTTTTTATTGGATAATGGCAGTATTGAAGCCAATCAAAATTCAGGGATTGATGGAGATTTCACCTTCCAGGACGTAATGGCAGGCGATTATTTAGTGCAATTAGATACTACGAGTTTACAACCCGGGCAGGGCTATACCATTTTGGAAATACCCGCGGATTTAGAAGGTTGCGGTCAAACGGCAGAGGTTGTTTTTCTACTAATTCCTACTTGTGTTCCTCAATTTGAAAATGCGACTTTTGAAATTTGCCCCGACGCTACTCTACCCTACGAAGGCGAAAACTTACTCCCCAATACTACTCAAGAGTTTATGCTATCCAATACCGAAGGCTGCGATTCTTTTGTAACGGTGACCGTGCTGCCGTTGCCAACAGATAGCCTTACCTTAATGGTCGAAACTTGTGAAGGTACAACCTATGATTACAACGGTACGTCACTCGCTATTGATTCTCAGACGGACTTTCAATTTTTCAATCAAAATGGTTGTGATTCCATTATGACGGTTATCGTTTCGGCGATTCCGAGTGAAAATTCGACGCTTAATTTATCGGTCTGTGAAGGGGAAATGATTGAGTACGAGGGAGTGATGCTTTCGGGCGGCGAACAAATGGATTTTGTATTACAAAATAGCATTGGTTGCGACTCGACGGTGACGGTAATGGTTGCCACTAATTTGCCCGACAATGAAAATGTGTCATTGTCCGCTTGTGATGGAGAAACAATTGACTATCAAGGCATTACCTTAACAGCAGGAGAAACAATAGCATTAAATTTAACCAATCAAAACGGTTGTGATTCTACCGTTTCAATAGAAGTAGCGACCTTGATTTCTTCCTCAGCAGCGTTGACTTTAAGCAGTTGCCAAGGAGAAGAAATAACCTATCAAAACACAATTTTGGACATTGGAACAACTACCGAATTCACCTTAGTCAATGCGGTCGGCTGTGATTCAGTTGTCACGGTAATGGCGATAGAAACCAGTCCTGTTTCTTTTGACTTATTAAGTGAAAACAGTTGCGAAAATGCACCAACGGGTAGAATTCAAATTGAAAATATCGAAGGCATCACCCCTCCCTATTCTTTCTCCATAGATGGGATTACTTTTCAAAATGAGTTACTATTTGAGAACTTATTTTCGGGCAGCTATCAAGTCATTTTAGCGGATGCTAATGGCTGTGAATTTATCGAAGAAACAACAGTGAATACCAACGAAACCCTCGAAGTTGTTTTTGAAAACGCAACTTTAGACTGTAATGAACCTGTTTTGAAATTAACACCAGAAATCATTGCAGGTGATGTAAACTCCGTCACCTACCTCTGGTCAGACAGTACTCAAAACAGCACTTTAACCGTATCTGAACCTGGTAGTTATTGGGTTGAAATTACCAATGAGTGCGGAACAGAACGCTTCGAAAGCACTGTTCAAACAAGCGCAATAAATCCTAACGAATTGCTGCATTTTCCTAATGTTTTCTCGCCTAATCGAGATGGCATTAATGATGAATTTTATTGTTTTGCACTTCCTGATTTGGAAATTATAACTTTTGAAATGAATATTTTCGACCGTTGGGGCAATCATATTTTTCAAAGTAATTTACCTGATTTAAAATGGAAAGGAAACTATAAAGATAAAATTTTAGAAGCAGGCGTATATGTTTGGTTTGTCGAAGCTACGGTGGTTTATTGTGGACGTGAATTTGAGGTTTTAGAGGAGGGAGGCGTTTTGTTGATGCGGTAAAGCCCTAAAAAACTCAAGAATGTTATAAGTTATTCTTTAAGGATAAACCTGCATTACTTCGTTTTCTACCGTTATAAAAACACGGTCGCCCTCGTTGGTTTCCATCTTTGCCATACCTGTAAATTCTCCAAAAGCAGGCAAAACACCATGATATTCGCTAAAGTGAAAACACGGCAATCGCATGATTTGCTTCCCTTTTCCGTGTAAAAAAACGCAAGGATGAAGATGACCATATAGATTATAAAAGCCGTCAATAACTTCATCATGCGGATGGTGAGAAAGCAAAAACGGAGCTAAAAAATAAGGCTCCTGATGTAACACTAAAGCTGCCGTTTCATAGTGTTCTTCTGCTAAAATATCGTGATTCCCCAAAACCAATTCAAAAGATATTTTTGGATATTTTTTTAAAAAGTCGCTGAAAACCTGCCAACTGTTGTTATAAAAACTATGAAATAAATCCCCTAAAAAAATCACTGTATCCGGCTGATATTTTTTGATTAAATCAGCAATACGTTTTAAATTTTTCACTCGAATGGCCATGGGAACAGGAATCCCTTCCTTTCTGAAATGTTCTGCTTTCCCTAAATGCAAATCCGCTAATAACAAGGTTTTTCGCCGAGCCCAGAAGATGGCTTTTTGAGCATCTAAAATTAGTTCTTCGTGTTGTAAATTAATAGTCAAATTAGATGATTGTTAAGTGGGTTTGAATTATTGGAGGTTAGAGTTCTCAAAAAAGCAGTTCGTTTTGCCTGCGACAAAGCCGGTGTGGGTCTTGAGGATGTAAAACGCCTATTTTTAAACTTCAAGAAACTGAGGCAGTTCAAATATTCATCACTTCACCAACTGCAACTTCATCTTCGCAATCCTATCCTGCAACTTTTCAGAACTCAGTTTTTCCCGCAATCTATCTACAATAATCGGAAACGAAAATGGCGTTGCTTTCTTGGGACGCATCAGTTTAATTTCTTGATTATTTATTCTTTGCAAAGCAGTTCGTAGACGTACTTCTTCCAATTGAAAACTCATTACTTCCTCATATGCCTGCAATAATAGCAAATTTTCAGGTTCATATTCTTCAAAAACTTTAAAAAATAATTCTGCCGAAGATTGTAAGTGCTTCACTTTTTTCTGTTGACTCGGATAGCCTTTAAAAACCAAGCCCGCAATCGCCGCAATATCCCGAAATTGTCGCATCGCCATTTCTACGGAATTGACACTTGACTGAATATCCGCCGTTAAGTTTTTAATCGAAAAGACATCCTTTTTTAGGGCTTCCTCAATTGGAATTTCAATATCTGATAACAATTCAAATCCATAATCATTCATCGCAATAGTAAAACTTATCGGTGTCAATTGCGCAATTCGCCAAGCCATCAAAGTACTAATTCCCTGATGCACTGCCCTACCCTCAAACGGATAAACCAATAAATGATACCCTTCCCGGCTTTTAAAATATTCGATTAATAGTTGATTTTCGTTGGGAACGAGCGACCGTTCTGCCTGCAAATCAGTCAAAGGTTTAATCTTTTTCAACTCCGCATCCAGATATTCATGATTACTCAATAAGGAAACTTTATGCCGCAATTCTTCCGATAATTGCGAAGACAACGGCAAGCGACCACCTTGCCAAGACGGAATTTTACCTTTCTTTCCTTTACTTTTTTTGACAATCACCTCCATACCTCGAATGTGAATTAATTCCAAATTTCGACCAGCAAACCAAAACGTTTCACCCGGCTTGATTTGAGAAATAAACCATTCTTCCACATTACCAATCGTACCACCACGCATATATTTGACGCGCATTGAAGTATTGCCGACGATTGTTCCCATGGACAGTCGATGTCGGGTCGCCATAGCCTTATTCATAATGCGATACAAACCTGTATGAAAACCAACTCGTTGCATTTCTTCATAAGCGTCCATCGCTGGCCCGCCAGTTGTGATAAAATCAATCAGCCAAGCCCACTCTTCATCCGAAACACTGTTGTATGCGTAAGTCGTGCGGATTTCTTCCAAGGTCGAAACTGGCTCAAAACCTTCCGAAGTTGCCAGCGTCACCAAATATTGCGCAAGCACATCAAACGACCGAATGTATGGATAACGGGACTCCATTTTTTGCTCTTTTATTGCCGTCCGAATGGCGGAAGCTTCGATTAATTCGAGTGAGTGTGTCGGCACAAAATGAATGCGACTGGTAGCCCCGGGTTGGTGACCACTACGACCGGCCCGCTGCATAAATCGAGAAACGCCCTTAGGAGAACCAATCTGTACAATCGTTTCTACGGGTCTAAAATCAACCCCTAAATCAAGGCTGGAAGTACAAACCACCGCCTTCAATTGTTCAGTATGCAAAGCATCTTCCACCCAATCGCGCAACTCCCGACTGATAGAACCATGGTGCATCGCAATTTGTCCCGCAAGGTCGCCGTCTGCTTCTAAAAGGCGTTGATACCAAATTTCGCATTGCGCACGGGTATTGGTAAAAATCAGTGTTGTCTTACTGTTGTGAATGAGTGGCAGTACTTTGTCTAATAGTTGGATACCTAAATGTCCAGACCACGGAAACCGTTCTATTTTATCGGGTAAAACAGTCTTGATAAGTATCTTTTTCTTCAGATTAGCCCGAATGATTTGCCAGTTGCTTGCTTGATACTGATTACCTAAAAGTACTTCGACGGCTTGTTCCATATTGCCAATGGTAGCGGAAATACCCCAGGTTTTTAGCGCAGGAGATTTGGCACGAAGCCGAGAAAGCGCAAGTTCTATTTGTACACCGCGTTTGGTGCCCATAAGTTCGTGCCACTCATCAATAACTACGGTTTTTAAATCTTTAAAAAATAGAGATGCTTCCGAACTGGCCAATAGTAAATGCAGGCTTTCGGGAGTCGTGATTAGCAATTCTGGTGGTGTTTTTTTCTGTTTGGTACGTTCTGAAGATTTGGTGTCGCCCGACCGAATGGCAATGTTCCAATTGAGCCCCAAACCAGCAGCAGCTCGGTCGCCAGAACCCTTAATTTCTTTGGCTAAAGCACGAATTGGGGTAATCCAGATAGCTTGTAGCCCATTCTTTTTAGCTGCTGCCTCTTTATCTGTTTTGCCTTCCAAAAATTCCATAAAAATGGGCAACATTAGCGAATACGTTTTTCCACTCCCCGTTGGGGCATTGACCAAACCACTTTTACCAGCGAGATGGGCTTTCCATGCTTCTTTTTGAAAAGGAAAGGGCTTCCAGTCATTTTGTTTAAACCAATTTTTAGCTGGCTTTAAGTTTACTTTTTTCTGAATTTTGGTCATGTATTCTAATGTTGGGATAGTTAGAGTCTGTTTGGGATTTATAAATAAGTACCCGGACATAACTGAAAATCAGTTTTTAAAAACAACTTTGTTTTAAGATGTTGAGGTGTTGAGGTCTGCTTTTTTGGTCAAATACTTTAAAACATAAACACAATTTAATTTAACCATAAACTTCCAACATCTTCTTCAAATCCTCTAATGTATTTGCCTCCTCAATTGGCTTATCTTTTCGCCACCGCAGCATCCTCGGAAACCTCAAGGCAACGCCAGATTTATGCCGCGTTGATTTGTTAATTCCTTCAAAAGCAATTTCAAAAACATGCGTTGGCTTAACACTACGAACTGGTCCGAAACGTTCCAAAGTATTTTTTCGAACCCATGCGGTAATCGACCTAAATTCTTTATCAGTCAAGCCTGAATATGCCTTAGCAAAGGGGACTAATTTGTCTCCATCCCAAACGGCAAATGTATAATCTGTGTACAAATTTGCCCGACGACCACTCCCCTGCTGCGCGTAAATCATTACGGCGTCAATCGTTAAAGGGTCAACTTTCCATTTCCACCAATCTCCTTTTTTTCGACCAATTCGATATGGTGAATCTTTACGTTTCAACATTAATCCTTCACTTAAATATTCGCGAGATTTATCCCGTTCCGCAGCAGCAACCGACCAATCGCTAAATTCGATGATGTCAGATAAAATGATGATGTCGTTCTTGGGCATTTCGGCAACTAATTTTTCTAAAATCTGACGACGTTCTGCCATTGTTTTTTGCCGAATATCTTCCCCTCCAAATTCTAAAATGTCATAAACCATTAAAGAAACGGGAGCGGATTCTAATATTTTTTTAGTAACGTTTTTGCGCCCAATTCTTGTTTGTAAAACATTAAATGTCAATGGCTTCCCATCTGCAAAAGGTAGAATTTCTCCATCCAAAACAGTTCCATTTGGTAACATCTCTGCCAGCGGATGATACTCTGGAAATTTATCGGTTACCAACTCTTCTCCCCTCGACCAAACAAACAATTCACCGTCTCGAACAATCAATTGTCCTCGAATGCCATCCCATTTTCTTTCGACTTGCCATTCGGCTGGACTGCCAAGGTTTTCGGGTTCAGTTTCGATAGCGTACGCAAGATAAAAAGGATAGGGTTTTGAAATATCATCTAAAGGATTTTCACTTAAAATTAAATCTGCATAAGTCGTATTATCAGGTGTCCAACTTCCCATAAGTCGGTGCGCAATGGCACTTTCTTCCTGTCCAGAATATTGTGCTAATGCCCGCATCATCAATTTTTGAGAAACACCAACTCTAAAGCCTCCAGTTATTAATTTATTATACAAAAAACGTTCGACAGTGTTTAGCTTTTTCCATGCAGCCGTGACTCGCTCTTTTTTCTCGGCTTCTTCCAATTTTCCTAAAGACTTAATTTCTTCAATCCAATAAGCCAAAGAGAAATCGGAGGCTTCTACCGGCGGCGGCAAAACCAGCGCAATGGTCTCTGCCAAATCGCCCACTATACGATAACTATCCTCAAAAAGCCACAACGGGATGCCCGCAATTTCAGCAGCCCACGCCCGCAAAAGTGAAGTTTTGACAGTTCTTTTCGGACGACGATGGGAGAGGATTCCCATTGCCCATAGTCGGTCCACATCATCCACTTTTTCAAAATATTCAACCAAGGCAGCAACTTTAACTAAAGTTTTAGTCGTCTGGTCGAGGCGGGTGAATAGGTTTGCAAAATTTTTCATAATTGGTTATTTAGTAC
>CAYUNA010000043.1:11864-14349 GCA_964445895.1 uncultured Saprospiraceae bacterium
AATAAAGGAAATTTGACCTGTCTAAGAGGCAGACTGATTATTTTCTGTTTCTTTATCAGCTGATTCCTCTTTTCCATCCTTCATTTCTGCCAATTCGCCTTCAAATTCGGTGTTTTCAATCTGTCCTTCAATTCCTTTTTCATTCAACCATTTCGCAAAAATATTAGTATAACCATGTGTCACAATCACTCGTGAAGCCTCCGACAGTTCAATTGCTTTATTCAAATCTTTCCAATCCACATGATCCGATAAAACAAAACCTCGGTCAGCCGCTTTCCTGCGTCGCGCACCTCTCAAAGTCATCCATCCGCTAGCAATTCCAATGGAAAGTGGTTTAAATCGACGCATCCATGTTGAATTCAATGCTGATGGCGGTGTAATTATGATATTCCCAAACAAATCTTTTTTATCTGTTTCTCGCGTAATTCGGTGAGTATCTGGTAAATGAATTCCTTGGTTTCTAATAACCTCATTAATGTTTTCAACTGCGCCATGTGTATGAATTTCTCCGATACTGGTATCCAGTCCCCGTAAAATTCGTTGTGCTTTTCCTAAGGAATAACCTGTCAAAAAAGTGATTTTCCCATCGGCAGCATTCTTACGCCACCAATCATTGATGTCCGCAAAAATTTCAGCCTGAGGTTTCCAATCATAAACTGGCAAGCCGAAGGTACTTTCAGTGATAAAAGTATGACATTTGATGGGTTCAAAAGGTTTGGCGAGTCCATCATCTTCTAATTTATAGTCACCCGAAGCCACCCAAATTTCGCCTTTGTATTCTACTCTAATTTGAGCAGAACCCAGAATATGCCCCGCAGGATGAAAACTAAATTTCACGCCATTTATCGTTCGCACTTCACCAAATTTGACTGTTTCCATTTTGATGTCTCCAAGTCGATATTTAATTACAGGAGCAGCCAAATCTGTTGCCAAATAAGCCTTATTGCCATAGCGAGAATGGTCGGCATGTCCGTGCGTAATCAGCGCACGAGGCACAGGTTTCCAAGGGTCAATATATACATCAGCAGGTGGACAGTAGATGCCTTTTTCAGTAAAGTGTAGTAAATCATTTTTCATTAGGGTTAAAACGGAGATGTAAGAAGATTGTTTGGGATTTTTTTATACAAATCAAGTAGAACATCCCAATAGGTACAATATGTATGTTACGCAATAACTACATTAGACTTGTTTGCAAACAAGTAAGAGCATGTTTAAATTTTACTCTTCTGATAACCAATATTTTATGAACCTGACTTCAAATTAGCGCAGTCATGTATCTCGATATATTCCTTTGCTAATTTATTGTCAGAACCATAAACTATTGATTATCAGTTCGGTAAAATTTTAAACATGCTCTAATAAATATTTCAAAAAAACCATTAATTTCGCAAAAAAAAGGTCAAGTTGTATCAAAGTCAAATTTTAGCATTTATGAGTAAGCAAAAATTAGAAGTACTGAAGATTGATATTAGAATGAAGACAAAAAATCAAGAAGATTTTATTTGTCTAACAGATATTGCTAAATCCCGAGAGAATCAACGCCCCGCAGAAGTTATTAGAAACTGGCTTCGAAACCCAACAACGATTGATTTTTTGCACCTTTGGGAAAATGTACACAACCCTTCTTTTAAAGTGGCCCCAGCGGAACACTTTAGAGATAAGTCCACTCGAAATGGAACTGTAATTTCTCCAAAAGAATGGATTGAAGGCACGAATGCTGCGGGAATGACCAGCAGCTCAGGACGATATGGAGGAACTTTTGCGGCTTATGATATTGCGGTTCACTTTTCAAATTGGTTGAGTCCAGAGTTTTACCTTTATTTTGTAACGGAATTTCGCAGGTTGAAAACGGAAGAAGCACAACGGCTTGACCAAGCATGGGACTTGCGAAGAGAACTTTCAAAATCTAATTATCACATTCATACGGATGCCGTGAGAAACAACCTTGTTCCAACGATGGAATGGCATACAAAAGGGGAAAAAATCCGCTTTGCCAGTGAAGCAGACATGCTAAATATGGCAGTATTTGGAATGACTGCAAAAGAATGGAAAATTCACAGCGGTGGAAAAAAAGGGAATTTACGAAATAACGCAACCGAAATTGAACTACAAGTAATGTCTAACATGGAGAGTTTAAATGCTGCGTTGATTGAACAGCAATTCTCTACGGATGAACGACTAACAATCTTGACTTCCAGGGCAAAAAGGGAGTTGGAAGTATTGGATGAAGTTAAAGCCGTCAAGCAGCGGAAACTTTTAGAATAGGTGATTTTTAAAGTGGCCCCAACGGGCCACTTTAAAAACAAATCACTAATCAATCAAGAGAAAGGAAGTTTTGAACATTCTAATGTTTCTTGAGTTATAACTCAAAGTAAGTTTTCTTGAGTTTTTTCAATATACTTTAAAAATGAAATCATTTAGAACCTGACATTTTACTTTATTCAGAAAACAAAACGAAAGAAAATCACCAATAATTAAACTTATG
>CAYUNA010000044.1:0-13891 GCA_964445895.1 uncultured Saprospiraceae bacterium
AAATAATTCAATGACTTTCTCTCTCGGTAAATCAATATCGACTTGACATTTAAATTTCATAATCTGGTTCGTTTTGTTTAGAGTAGGTCTATTTTTTCTACTTCCTGAAAACTAAGAGCATGTTTAAAATTTTACCGAACTGATAATCAATAGTTTATGGTTCTGACAATAAATTAGCAAAGGAATATATCGAGATACATGACTGCGCTAATTTGAAGTCAGGTTCATAAAATATTGGTTATCAGGAGAGTAAAATTTAAACATGCTCTAACATGCTCTAACTATTTTTGATGGTATATCAACATTCTTCCTCTCGTCGGTGAAATCTTAACAAATGTCCCTCTGCTGCTTCATTATATAATTCTAAAATAAGCGTTCGTTTTTGCCGCCCATCAGTGGGAAATAAAATCTTGACTGGATTATGTACATATCCGTTGTCTTCAAAAAGTAGAATCTGGCGATTGCGAGTCGATAATCGAAACTTGGCCAACTCTTCGGCATCCTTTGGCAAGGGGATGTCACGGTAGCCTTCTTCTTCCAAAAACTGGCGAATCATCTCATAAGTTGCCGCTAAACTGCCGCCTGAAAAGACCGATTGATAAACATAGCCATCACTTTCTCCACCCATATAATCGCTTCCTGCTACCGGAAATGCTTGGCGCATGGGCAATCTTTGCGGCTCGTCCAACACAGCAAAGATAGATTTTCTTTCTTGTTCAATGGTTGCAATCATAAGAAATGTTTATTTTGTACGTTCGTTGAATGCAAAAATAAACATTTTGTTGAAAATATATTAGCAATGAGGAAAAAATGCCAAAGTTTTTAAAAGTTTACTTAATTCGTGTTCCTAAAAGCTATAAAAATGATGCATCAAACCCAAATGGCAATAAATCTTTTCCAGTCTCAAAAATATAAATCGGTCCTGTTTCTCCTCGTAAAATCACTCGAATTAATTGCTTATGCTTCAATTCTGTTTCACAAATCACCTGACGACAAGCTCCACATGGTGCAGCAGGAGATTCAATTACCATTTCTGGATTTTTCACAGTAATCGCAATGGTAGTGACTGCGGATTTTGGAAATTGACTAGCCGCTGCTGCAAACGCCGTTCGTTCTGCACACAAGCACATCGGATAAGCAGCATTTTCTTGGTTACTACCTTCCAGAATTTCCCCATTTTTTAACAAAACCGCTGCTCCAACTTTGAAATTAGAATACGGTGACCAAGAGTGCTTCAACGCTTTTTTTGCATGTTTTAACAACAAGCGGTCACTTTTTGATAAAGTTTTTGTTTTTTCAAAAACTTGATAATTGACTTGCCAGGTTTGTTGTTTCATAAATGTAGTGGTTTTAATTTTTTTCAAAATAATAACATCAAAACGTTGAGGTCTTTGCTTAGAACTAATATCTTGCACTTTTTTAGAAAATTTCCTTAAATCAAAGGCATTTTATCACAAAAAAGCCCAGCAAGTTAGGGAAATTACTTGAAAGCTGGTTGTTTTTAATCGAAATAATCGCGCCAATCAATTTAATTGAAACCATCAAAAAATGAATAGTATATTAATAATAGGTGCAGGACGTTCTTCTTCAGCATTGATTCGTTACGTTTTGGATCAAGCAAAGAAATTTGGCTGGCACGTCACTGTCGCTGATTCGGACCCTAAGCGAGCAGATAAAAAAGTGAATGGTCATCCTAATGGTCGAGCGGCATGGTTGGATGTGATGAAAGTGAATGATCGGCGGGACTTAATCGGACGTGCAGATATTGTAGTATCGCTTTTGCCAGCGCACTTACACCTTGAAGTTGCGCACGATTGTATCAAACTCAAAAAGCACTTAATTACTGCTTCGTATGTCTCCAAAGAGATGTATCAACTGGGGGATGATGCGCGTGATCGCGACTTGATTTTTATGGGTGAAATGGGACTTGACCCTGGTATCGACCACATGAGTGCGATGCAAAAAATCCATGAAATCAAGTCAAAAGGTGGTAAACTAACGGCTTTTCGTTCCTACACAGGTGGCTTGATTGCGCCTGAGTCTGTGGGTAAAAATCCTTGGAAATATAAGTTCACTTGGAATCCTCGCAACGTCGTGTTGGCGGGGCAAGGAACTGCACAATATTTGGAGGATGGTAAATTTAAATACATTCCTTACAATCGACTTTTCAAAGAATATCGCAACATTGAAGTTCCAGGTTTTGACGAACCGTTTGAGGTCTATGCCAATCGCGATTCGTTATTGTATCGCGAGGTGTATGGTTTGAAAGATATTCCCAATATTTTAAGAGGGACGATTCGCTGCGAAGGATACTGCGATGCCTGGAATGCATTGATAAAAATAGGGCTGACCGATAGTTCTTATCCGATTTTAGACTCTGAAAAATTGACCTATCACGAACTAATGGAAGCCTATGTTGGTCCAACGCCAGGCTTGTCTGTGAAGGATAGAATTGCGGAATTATTAGGAGAGACACCGCATTCGCCCGTGATGAAAAAACTGGATTGGCTGGGACTTTTCCGCAAAGCGAAGATTAACTTAAGTAATGCAACACCTGCTCTTATTTTGGAAAATTTGTTACTTACTAAGTGGAAATTAGGCAAAAAAGACAAAGACATGATTGTCATGCAGCATGAATTTGAGTATGATTTGAATGGTAAATCTCATGAAGTTCATTCGACGCTGGTGATGAAAGGAAAAAACAGTAGCGACACCGCTATGGCGCGTTTGGTCGGCTTACCAATGGGGATTTTGGTAAAGCAAGTGATGCAAGGAAAAATCACTCAGCCTGGAGTGAATATTCCAGTAATGAAGGAAGTTTACGACCCCGTTTTAGAGGAATTAAAAGAGTATGGCGTAGAGTTTATTGAGAAGGAGGTTCGGTAGTTTTTTTTGTGTCATTCCGAGCGTCTTTGTCATTCCGAGCGAAGCCGAGGAATCTGGATAAAATGTCACTCCAGATTCCTCGGCTTCGCTCGGAATGACAAAGACGCTCAGAATGACAAAGAACGGAATGACAAAGACGCTCAGAAAAATAAAGAACAGAAAAACAAAGAACAGAATGAAAAAGAACAGAATGAAAAAATATGAACAACATTTCTTCTCTTCAAATTTTCAATGTTTTCCGATTTGTCTCAACGCTACTGATAGGCATATTGTTGACAAAACTGGGCTTACCAACGGCGGAGATTTCCATCTATGAATTGTTGATTTTTCTAAGTACCCTTGTCAGTTTTTTCTGGGTGATGGGCGGTCAAAATGCATTTCTCCAATATTTCCCAAAATTAGATGTTGCCACTCAAAAAAAAGCACTTTTCAATTCATTTTTGCTTTTTGTTGGACTTAGTCTCGTAGCTGCTACTACACTCTGGGGACTCCGAAATTTCTTTTTTGAATATTTTAATAAAGGCGAAGAACTATCTTATCTCCACCTGATTTGTTGGTATATTGTCTTCGATACGCCAGCCTTTTTGATTCATATCTATTACTTAGTTTTAGAAAAATTTAAGCGATTGTTGGTGTGGGGAGCGTTTACCTTTGGCGGGCAATTATTGGCAGTTATCACCCCAATATTTTTAGGGTATTCGTTGGAAATGACGTTTCAGGTTTTACTGATTTTGTCATTGCTTCGCTTCCTGTGGGCTATGCAAATTTTGGTTAAAAATGCTATTTTTAAAATTGACTTTTCTTTTCTAAAAAAATACGGCTTACTTATTTTTCCGCTGCTTTTACAAGTCCTCATTGGCAATTCTGCGCAATACATCGACGGGCTAATTGTTCAAGCCAATGCAACGAGTGACGAAGCTTTTGCCATCTTTCGTTGGGGGGCACGAGAGTTGCCGATTTCACTACTTTTTGTGGGTGCGGTAATGACTGCGATGATTCCACAAGTCGCTAAAAATCAGGTAGCTGGCTTGGTACTAATGAAGCAAAAAACCGATGAATTATCGCGATGGTTGTTTCCTTTGAGTATGGTGTTGATGTTGTTGTCGCCACTACTTTTTCCCATTGCGTACAATGCGGATGCTGTGGAATCAGCACGGATTTTTAACGTTTATCTATTGATTTTGAGTAGTCGAATTTTGCTACCGCAAGTGATCATTATGAGCCATGAAAAAAATTATTTCCTGGTTTTTAGTGCGATTGTAGAAATTGTGATTAATGTGGTATTGAGCTTAATTTTAGTAAAATACTATGGCTTGGTTGGAATCGCGTTTGCGTCGGTGATTGCGTATCTGGTAGATAAAATTTTATTGGTTGGTTATAGTCATTTTGTTTTAAATACGCCAGTGACAAAGTATGTTTCGATTGGAAAATATTTCTTTTATAATGGGTTGCTTCTGGCGAGTTATTTGGTGGCGGAGACAATTTATTACTGATTTTAGGTAGGTTGTTTTTTTACAAACGCTCTTACTTTACAGTGTATTAAGTGCCTACGGTATGCACACATCTCGACTTGGTCATTAATTTTATAATTTTTCAAATACAATCCAGTTCTTTAACCTTTTGCTCCGTCTATAAAAAATAATCAGGTGGTGCGGGCGGACAAAAGATAGCAAATGCACAAAATTCTATCTGATTTTTTAACCAGGGTGATTTGTGTGCATACTGTAGGTATTAAGTGCCTTGTAGTAATTAACGTCAAAAATCTATATCACTTCAACGCCTCTTCCACTTTTCCTTTCAAAAACGGGACAATGTCTTTTTCAAACCAAGGATTTTTCCGCATCCAAATCCCATTTCTCGGTGAAGGATGTGGTATTGGTAAATAATTAGGCAGATATTCCTCCCAATGATTGACCGTTTCTGTCAAGGTTCGTTTACGCTTTTTACCGAGGTAATACTTTTGAGCATACATGCCTATGAGGAGCGTCAATTTGACTTTTGGCATCATCTTTAACAACGGTTCGTGCCACTTTGGGGCGCATTCGGGACGAGGAGGAAGATCACCTGTTTTGCCAGTGCCAGGGTAGCAAAAGCCCATTGGGATGATGCCAAATTTGGTGGCATCATAAAATTCTTCGGGCGTCACATTCAACCATTTTCGCAAGTTTTTACCACTGGCATCATCCCAAGGAATACCGCTGGCGTGAACTTTTCGACCAGGAGCTTGACCGACGATTAGGATTCGGGCTTCAGGATGAACGGTGATGACCGGGCGTGGCTCGTGTGGGAGATAGTCGGCGCAGATGGTGCAGTTTTTGACTTGTTGAAGGAGCTTCATGATTTGGGTTTGTGATAAAATATTAAAGTGATAAAGTCTTATCAATTATCATTTTAAAAACACACAAACTTTAAGTTCGTTGTAATATTCCTATTTTTAATAATTAAAAAATAGACTCCGGCAGGTGCATTTTCTCTTTTAAAATAAGTTTGGTTTTTATAAAAGGAAAACTCGTGCGTCACATGCTCACCAAAAGCATTATAAATTTTAAAATCAGCTTTTGAAAAAGTAGGGGTGGCATTTTTTAAATAAAAACCATCCGAAACTGGATTTGGAAAGACACTAATATCTGTCGTTTTATTTAAAAAATTAGTACTGGTCGTCAAGATGGAAAAATGAATCGTTACCAAGCTGTCACATCCATTTGTCGCTGTTAAGTGTTGAAAAATCGTTGTATCATTTTCAATTAAAATATCGTCGAAAAAAGTGTTGGCTTCGATGTCCAAATTTAGTGTTTCACTAATGTTAGATAATACATTTAAATTAAGAAAGACTAAGCTATCGCAGCCATTTTGAGACAAATAATCGAATTGGTAAATATCGGCTTCCGTGAGTTCATTTCCATTAAAAGTAAAACTTTCGCCTTCGCAAATTTCTTCATAAAGAGTAGTCGTAGATGAGTCGAAAAATTCAACATAAATTGACTCAGAAACCGTTGAACAGTTATTTGTTAAATTTTGAGTAATTAATTGATAATCACCTGTTTCTAAAATAATTAATTGAGGTGATGTTGCTCCTGGAATTAGGATTCCATTGCGTTCCCATTTATAACTAATGCTTGTGTTTTCGGTAGAATAAGCGTTTAAAAATAGGGTGTCTCCAACGCAGCCAATCGTTTGATTTGGAGTCAAAATATGGGCAACGGGTGCGCACTCATCGGTGTTAATTTGAAAAATCCGTCCTGAAAAATACGACATGACAAACAGTTCACCAACCTCGTTTTCACTAAAAGAAATATAGTCAAATGGATTAAAGTCTCCGAGTGATTCTGCTGAGATTTCATCACCATTTTTAGTCAATGCTGTAAACGTGCCTGTGCAAAAATCACTATAAATATACTTGCCAAAAAGGTTGCTGTGTTCCATGCCTCGATAGACAAATCCGCCTGTAATTGAACCCGAACAATCAGGAGTGTCGGTATGTGCATATTGATAGGTTGGATTGGTGAAGCCGTCTGGGTCAACACAGCCAAAACTATTGAAATCACTCGTCCCCTCGCGGCATGACCAGCCATAATTTTGTCCACCTGCATCATTTGCTGGTTGAAAAATAATTTCTTCCCATTCTTCTTGTCCAACATCTGAAATCCACAAATCACCCGTCATGCGGTCGAAGCTAAATCGCCAGGGATTGCGCAGACCCGTCGCCCAAATTTCGGGGTGATAACCAAACATTTGGTCAAACGGATTGTCGGAAGGAATCGAATAAGGATTACCATTGTCCACGTCAATTCTCAGCATTTTTCCGAGATAGGTATTGGTTTTTTGACCATTATTTTGCGGGTCGTTGAGTTCGCCGCCGTCGCCAGACGAAATATATAGGTAACCGTCTGGACCAAATTGCAGGCAGCCAGCGTTGTGTTTAATGGTCGGTTGGTCGAACGTGAGAAGGATTTCTTCGCTGTTGGAGTCGGTAAAATCAGGATTATCGACTGAGCGAGAAAATCGGGAAATTGTGGATTTTTTGGTAGTCGCAGCGCAGTAATAAACGTAGAAATAACCATTGTTTTCGTAATCGGGATGAAAGGCTAATCCAAGTAAACCCTGTTCGCCTTCAAGATTAATTTTGGTACTAATATCGAGGAAGGTGAGTTCAGTCGTCGGAGCATTTTTATCAACGATTACGATGAACCCATTTTGTCTAATGGTGTAAAAACGATTGTCATTAGAGGGCATTTCAAAACCAAGTAACCAAGGGTAGGGGCCACCAATTTCAGTTAATGTAATGGATTGACTAAAAAGAGAAAAGCTCAATGTGCAAAGGAACAGGCTGAAAATATATTTTATCATAGCGTTTGTTTGTGCGTTGGCTGTTGCATGGCAAAGGTGGGACAAAGATTTGAATTTAAAAAAGACAGATTTTGCGATTTCTCAAAGTTTTATACAAGAAAATAGGTTTAATAAGCTGGATTTCAGTTCTTTACAGGGAAGGTTCTCAATTTTTAAAGGTGTTTTTGGAAAGCTACATTTTTGAATTTTAAATAAATAATGACAATTCAGCCTATTTATTTGACAATTCGTAGGTTATCAACGCTCAAAATACCCTAAATAATCCGTAAAAAGTGTTAGCTTTGCATGCAAAAAACATAAAAAAGACCAATCAGTCTTTTTTTGTAATTAAAACCATAAAATTATGTTATTGCAAATTTTTAAATCAAAAATTCACCGTGTTAAGATTACGGAAGCGAATTTGAACTATGTGGGTAGCATCACGATTGACGAAGATTTGATGGATGCTTCAGGTTTATTGGCAGGTGAACGGGTACAGATTGTCAACAATAATAATGGCGAACGAATCGAAACTTATGTCATTAAAGGAGCGCGCGGGAGCGGTGTGATTTGCTTGAATGGAGCGGCGGCTCGTCGGGCAGAAGTAGGCGATGTGGTAATTATTATTTCGTATGGATGGATGACGCCAGAGGAAGCGAAGAATTTTACGCCGAAAGCAATTTTTCCGGGAGAGGGGAATAAACTGGTGTAATAGGACAGTGGACTTTAGTCCACATAAGTGATTGATAATCAGGATACAATGAAGTTGTGTTAGAAGGTCATTAGGCCGCGGGCACCACGAAATTTTCTTTTTTAGATGGAGCAAAAGTTATATTTTTTTATAAAAAATATAACTTTTGCTCCATCTTTAGAATTTAATTTTTCTCTGAAAGGAGAAAAATTTCCGAATAAATGTGTCCGCGTACTTAGCTCTTGTCCTGAAAAGAAAAAGCATGAAAAAGAAACTATTTGATGTGCTGAAATTCCTATTTTTCTTAGGAATAGGCTCAGCGATTTTGTATTGGGTTTACCAAAAGCAGGACTTGGCATATCAGGAACAATGTGTTCAAGATGGTATTGCGGCGGCGGATTGTAGTTTGATTGGAAAGGTGATTACCGATATTACTTCGGCAGATTATTTTTGGTTAAGCTTGGTATTTGCGGTATTTGTGATTAGCAATATTAGTCGGGCGATACGTTGGACGATGCTGCTGCGACCAATGGGGTATACACCAAAATTGGCGAATGCATTCTGGTGTACGATGATTGGTTATTTGACGAATCTGGGTGTGCCGCGTGCAGGCGAATTAATCAAATCTGCAATGCTGAGTAAATGGGAAGAAATTCCCGTTGAGAAAGTCATGGGAACGGTGGTGACGGATAGGATTGTGGATGTGATTTCGTTGGCAGTCGTGATGGGATTAGCCTTGTTGGTGGAATACGACACTATATATAATATGATTTCGGGTATGATGGGCGGCGAAGAAGTAGCGGGTGAGGCTGATGGCTTCAACGTTTTAACATGGTTGGCGGGATTGGCTGTTTTGGGCACTATTGTATTGGTTGTCTTTTTTCAGCGACTGTCTGAAACGCGCATTTTCCAAAAAATAAAGAATATTGCCAAAGGCTTTTTTGAAGGTATTCAGACGGTTAGGAAATTGGAAAAACCGGGCTGGTTCGTGTTTCACAGTGCGAACATCTGGTTTATGTATTTTCTGATGATGTACTTTGGTTTGAAAGCCTACGAACCCGTTTCGCATCTCGATGGGGGCGCAGCTTTGGTGCTGTTTGTGACGGGTGGATTGGCATTTTTGATACCTGCACCGGGCGGTATGGGGTCTTACCATTTGATGATTACGGAGGTCTGCGAGACGATGTATGGGATTGACGGGGCAGATGGTTTTGCGTATGCGAATATCCTTTTCTTTTTTATACAAATTTTGACGAATGTGGTGCTGGGTGTGACGGCGTTAGTGGTTTTACCGATTATCAATAAAAAGCGGGGTTGATTGACTCGATTATTTCGATTGACCGATTGTCTCGATTGGGCGCAGAATCGAATCAATCAAGTCAATCGTATCAATCAATCAAGTCAATCGTATCAATCAATTAAATATGAATCCTACCAATTTAAACATCCTTATCAAAAAGCGGCGGTCGATATTTCCAAAGACTTATAATAATCAGCCCATTCCGCGCGAAATCGTCGAGCAAGTTTTAGAAAATGCGAACTGGGCACCCACGCATAGATTCACTGAACCTTGGCGTTTCAAAGTATTTTATGGAGAAAAAGCATTGGCACGATTGGGCGATTTTTTGGCAGCGAAATACAAAGCGGAGATGCCTGTGGAGAAATTTTCGGAAGCCAAATACAAGAAATTAAGTCAAAATCCACGTCGGTCAGGCTGCGCAATTGCCCTATGTATGCAACGCGATGCAGAACAGCGGGTGCCGGAATGGGAAGAAATTGCAGCTACAGCATGTGCGGTGCAAAATATGTGGTTGACGTGTACGGCAAATAATGTGGGCTGCTATTGGAGTTCGGCGAAGATGTTGCAAAAGTCTGCTGAATTTTTGAATTTGCAGGAAGGCGAACGGTGTTTGGGACTGTTTTTTATGGGGAATCATGATTTGCCAGAATTGCCAGGGAAACGAACGCCGATAGGGGAGAAGGTGGTTTGGATAGAAGAGTAGGGTTACAGCAAAAACTGTTTTTTATCCCTCAAGTCCCCTTCTGCCTTGCCGCAGGCAACGCGCATCGTTATTATTGGAGGTCGAAAATTTGCAATTTTCTCCCTCCTGATAATTTTAATTTAACTGTCAATAATTTATTTACTACTTAGAGCATGTTTAAAATTCTACCGAACTGATAATCAATAGTTTATGGTTCTGACAATAAATTAGCAAAGGAATATATCGAGATACATGACTGCGCTAATTTGAAGTCAGGTTCATAAAATATTGGTTATCAGGAGAGTAAAATTTAAACATGCTCTAAGCTCCTCCATCTCTTCTTATCAGAAACATTAAATCTATCGAATCAAAGTCGCATATCCCTTATATTCATGCGGTGTTCCTCTTGGTCCAGTAAACACTACAGTATAAATATAGGTCCCATCTTGCGCGGGACGTCCATCATTATTGACCAATCCATTCCACTTATCAAGCGGGTCAGTTGTGGTAAAAACTTCCTTGCCCCAACGATCCCAAATACTCATTTGAAAATTGGTAATACCAGGGATCAAACCATTGCCCAGAAAGAAATCATTAACGGTATCTTCATTCGGCGTGAAGGCATTGGGCATGTGAAAAAATACCAGTGGCACTACGTCGATGAGTTGTGTAATGGTGTCTTTACAATCTTCGGGATGTGTGATGATAAGTGTCACTTCTTGCCAGCCAGTATCGGGAAAACTGTAAACGTGATTTTGGTCGTGAGTAATTAGGTTTCCATTTAAAAACCATTCCCATGCAGCTGCATTTTGCGATTCATCGAAAAAATTAACTTCAGGGTCAACGTTTGTAGCAAAAGCTGGGTCAAAGGAAAAGTCAGCAATTGGCGGACTTTGGATTTCAATTAGACTTTCAAAAACAGTATCAATTTGGCAACCAAACGGTGAGATAATCTCTAAAGAAACATCAAAAAAACCGACTGAATTATAAACGTGCATCGGACTAATCGCATTAATAGAGTCACCGTCACCAAACGACCAATTGATATCATAAGTATTGTCAATTGGTTCGGATAAGTTAGTGAAAATAACTTCCGCTGGAGGACAACTCACTACGTCATTCGGTGCAATCACAATCAAGGCGGGCACAGGCTTGTAAGAAATCGGAGTAATTTTAGTGTCTTCGCAACCATTGGCATCCACGATGTCCAATTGAACTAAATAATCGCCAGCATCTTCATAAACATGCGTAGGAGAATGAAAAGTATCGACCAAATCATCGCCAAAACTCCAATCCCAGGAAACGACTTCCCCCACACCACCGACAAAATAAGTAGAGTCGCTAAAAAATACCGGACCCGCCACGCAAGTATCATAATCAAAAGTAAAATCAGCGACCACTTCTGGAAAAATTCTTACTTGTACATACGCTGTATCGCTACAATCTGATCCTGGATTCAATAACAATTGACCATCATAAACGCCATGTGCCGGAAATTCAATCGTTGGACTCCATTCCGTAAAAGTTTCGAGCTGTCCATCAATAAAAAATTCCCAATAAAAAAGGTCGATAAATTCTTCCTGGAAACTCAGGTTTTCAATAAAAACATTAAAATCATCGCATTGCGTAATGGTATAAACACTGTCCACTAAATCTTCGTTAACGACTGCTTCAATTTGTGGTTCACAATTGGCAACATTGAATTGAAAATCACGACTGATACGACTCAACAATTGTCCATTTCTAAACTCACTCACACAAACACCCACCACAAATTGTCCCTGAACTTCAGGCGTACCCGATAATACTCCTGTCACTGGATTGACCGTCACCGAAGGTGTTCCAGCCAATGGATTCACCACATTGTAGGGTGGATTGATAAAACTTACGGGTGTATATGGCGGCGGACAAGCGGGATTTGGTACAATACCATCACAGGCATTTGGGTCACCACCGCCCAAGCCACCTTGACCACCTCCTGTAAGTGGAGCGCACATTTCATAAATCAATTGGTCGCCATCTGCATCAGTCGCAGAGTGGTCGAAAATCAGAGGTTCACCCGCGCAAATGAGGATAGGCGGGAAGGAGTTAAAAACAGGACTGTTATTACAAAGTGCCTGCGATTCAGGCGTAATCTCGACGGTAAATGTCGCGCCAATTTCTCCGGGGGTTTCAATATTTGTTACGGTCGCATTTCGGCAGCAACGTTGGTAGGAGAGGGTATAGCTTTCCGTCGCTGGCCAATCGGCGAAGGTATATTCCCATTCATAAATACCTTCTTCTACGCACACATTTGGCGGCAAAATTAGACATGGGTCTGTAATGACTGGTTCAATATCGGTGATATTAGGCTGCCCTCCACTGATTGTTTCGACCTCAACGTCACCTTGATAAATAGTGACTGGGGGATTGAAATCAAATCCTGCCCCTGTCAAATCGCTACAATCCCGATAGACAATCATGGTGAATTTATAAGTGCCCCCACCAAGACATTCATAGGTGACAACCCCGCCAATGATGTGTTTGGCAAAAGTTGGAACAGTCAAAAAAAGAAAAAATGTTAGAAATAGGTAAAGATGCTTCATTTTTGAATTAGAGATAAGGATTAAAAATGAAAAATAAGGGTGTTTTATATTAGGAAGGAGCAATTAATTAAATAAACAGTTAAGCGAAGTATTTTTTTTGTCTAAGGAATTTAAAAAATCAGTGCATAGCCCAGCTACGGACTTATTTTTTAAGTTTCTTAGACATAAAAAGGACGAGTTTAACTTTTTAGTTAATTATTTGTTCATTCCTTACTCTCCAAAGTTACCGCTTATTTTAACACCAATTCCCCTTTATCTCCAAAATTCTTGTAACTTGACGTAATCACGACATCACTTGGTGTTAAAGCCCTAAAATCTTATGTGTAAAGGTTATTGTTTATCTTGTCTCCACAACTGAAAAGAATTATATAAATTTTGCCAAAGAATATAAAAAATCGGACTCAACGCAGCAATTGGACTCACGAAAGTCAAGGCTAACCAAAGGATAAACATCGTGTTTTTGCGGCCCAACGCCAAGCCACCTTCGTATTTCAATTCTGGTGAGACGATGCGCTCACCTACTTGAAAATTAACAATACAGAGTAAGCCTGTCGCTAGTGCAATCCAAAAAATCGTATCGAATTGAGTTTCTTCTGAAGTCTGAATAAAATGGGTCGATTTTGCCATTGCTAAATAAACATTAACCAAAAATAAGTATAGCGGAATATCTTTCTTTTTGCTTAAAACCTGCTGCACTTTCGGTAACGTTTTTTTGACAATTTGTGCTAAAATTAGTGGCACAAAAACGACCACTACAATCGGTATAAAAACCGAAAGAGTATCGATTGCTCCTTCAATTTGTATAATAAAAGGTAGCAAAAATGGAATCACCAACGCCATGCCCGCACTCGTCACCAAGGTCGAAGCTGCCACAATTTCTACTTTTGCATTCAACAATTGCGCGATAATCGAGGCAGCCGCTGCAGTTGGAGCAAGAGCGACGAGGAAGACGGCAACGGCGACTGTTTCGTTAAAAAATTGTAGAAAAAAGTAAGCGAATAGTGGAATTAATATATTCGTTAATAAAATTTTAAAATGTAAGGTTTGCAAAATTTTTCGATGGATATTGATGTTTAGGAATACAAAAAATAACATAATCATCAAAAAATAACGAATTAAAAAAGCATACGGATATCCAAACGGAAACAAAACACCGATAGCAATTGAGGCTAAAATAAGTAGCGATTTTTTCATAATTAACTGCGTTTTATTTTCGTATTTGCGACAGTTGGCACGAAGGACGGGCTAATTATTCAGAAGACCAAAGAACTATTCGATGATTTCATCCGTTATTTTTACGATGTTTTTATAAAAAATGACAATCTTTGCCCTTGGTCTTTAGTTTCTTAGTATTTGATTTTTGGCGTTAGGGAGTTGGTAATAAATAATCTACCCGTTATGGCGAAGTAATTTTTTTATTT
>CAYUNA010000045.1:0-6501 GCA_964445895.1 uncultured Saprospiraceae bacterium
GAGAGTCCCGCAGGCGCATAACGAAATATTAGCTAAAGGAAAATACTTTTTGAGCCGCATTTAATTTCATTTAAAATATAAGGAACGCGAATTAAATAAACTTCGGTTCTTGAACCAGCGGATTTTGGTTTCATTTTGTGCTTTGAAAGTCTGATTTATGTTGATATAATGAGGATTTTCAAAGTGCAAAATGAGAGCAAAAGATGCCTTCAAGAATCGAAGGTTATTTAGTTCGCGTTCCTAAGTGCCTAGCATCAGTAACTAAATTTTCTGATGGAACAAATGTAGGGGCTTTTCAAATTGCTTTTTTAATAAAGGGACAGGTAGCAAGGGTATGGGGCGAATTGCTAAATTTTGGTGCGAAAATCAAGGGACTGGGACGAATTGCATGGTAAAATCTGGTAAAAGAGTCTGCTAAACAATCGAAAGCCCCGCCCTTTTACAGACGAGGCTTTTCGTATTTGGATGCTCTCCGAGTGTGTATGCGGAGAATGCTTCTTTTGAGTGGTTAGCGGTTAGTGCCGCATTTGACTAATATCTATCGCTAACCTTAATTCAGTATCATTTTTTTAGTCGCGGTATGACCTGCTGTTTCTAATTGATAATACAGCACGCCTTTCGCGCTCAATTCATCTTTGCTAATTTGAACTTCATTGTAGCCCTTTGCAAAGTCACGGTCAATTGTTTTTAATAATCGACCAGATGCATCGTGGACAGTCAAAACAGCATTGCCCGCTTGCGGTAAGCTAAAACCGATTTTCGTCGTTTCCGCGAATGGGTTTGGCATGTTTTGATACAATTCAAAAGAAGCAATAATCGTGCTATTGTTGAACGTTAATTGGATGTCTTGTAAATCACCATTTTCGGCGTAAGCCTCAGCAATAGTATAGCGAGAGTTGACCTGTAAAACATCACTCAATTGTGCGTCAGTTTTAGCCGTAAAGGTTATACTAAACAAGGCTTCATTTTCAGCCAAACGAGTGGCGCTTGCTTGATTCCAACTTGTTGTAATTGCACCTTCATTTAATAAGGTCATTCCAAAGTTTTCGGCAGAAGCTAAACCATTTTCAATATCATTTACTTCCAAAACGTCCTGGTCAAAATCCAACGTAAATTGGTATCCGAAATTATGGAAATTAGCTGCGTTGAAAGTTACAGTGTAATTTTCACCTGCTTTCATCGCTATGTCATTTGTCGTCAATTCTAAGGTGCCATCGAAGCTACGGTCGTCTGCACCCAAGAGTTGATTGCCCGAAGCGTTACCGTTTACATCACCGATTTTTACCGCGACAAAACTCTCAGAAAGCGCGTCGGCTGGTAAATTGTTGATGTTGATAATTTCTGGGAAACCAGTCGCCCAAGGATTTGTCGGATTCGGGAATTCGAAATCTGCATCCACAAAACGCCACGAAGTATTATTGGTAAAATTATCGTCGATTAAGAGAATCAATTTTCTAATTTGCACCAAATCCAACGTAGTAATAGTCTCTGATTTATTGGCATCGGCAGCAATCATTTTATATGGAGAATCGAGTAATTCTATATTCAAAATGTGTTTGCTAATTTTTACCAAATCAAATGTAGAAACACCGTTCAATGGGTTGAGGTCTTTGGCTGGAACAATTGTGTAATCGCCGCCCGCTGGGACATTGATATTGTAATTGCCCTCCAAATCGGTCATTTCCATGGTATTCATCGTTCCACCGTTGATATTGACTTCTACGTCCGCTACATCTACGTTCAATTCCGTTGCAATGTTTCCACCAATTGCCAATAACGGGTCTGGGTCGTCACATTGGTTTTGATTGGCTTGAATGATAACGAAAGTTTCGCAGAAGTCCTGATTTCCAGCAGCATCGGTTACCCAAAGCTGAACGAGGTTTTCACCTACATTATCACAGTTATAAGTTATTCCAATATCGTTCACATCGGCAGAGAAACTCAACTGTACACCGCCGGGACAGTTGTCGAAAGAACCTTCGTCCAGGTCACTTGCCCATAATTCTACCATTGGTTCAAATGTCGTGTTGTTCGGGTCGTTGATGTGCATTAATTCTAATACCACACCGTCTTTACAATAAGGTGTTGGCAATTTGCAATCATTGATTTCAAATGTGTAATCAGTCGCGGTAGTATTTCCACAACGGTCAACTGCAACATAGCGCACGGTGTAAGTACCAATTTCTAAATTAGCAATATTGACGGAGTTGGAAACAACGTTATCATTGGCGTCAAAAACAGTCGCAGTAATTGTCAATTCATTCTCGACGGTATTTCCATTATTGTCTAAATTGCCATTCACATCCAAAGTACAATCTTCGTAAGTTGGTGTTGGTAAAGTACCATTAAACACGCAATCAGAGAAATCAGCATCTGTACCGTCGTTGCCGTCAATAATACAAAGGTCATCTACTGTAAACGTCATATCAATCACTGGCGCATCGAAATCCTGCACTTTGATGACTTGTTGATAAGTAATGAACCCATCTTGATTGTCTATATCTGAATCGTTATCAGACGTTGGTAAAACACCTCGGTAAGAATCGCGGAATGTGCGGTCATCGCGGTCGCCATCACCATCTAAATCAGCATTTGTCGAACCAATAATTGATACCAATTCTGCTTCTGATAATTCAATTGCGTTAGCTTCCTGATCAATCTCATTACCAACCACACACCAGTTAATCACTGTCCATTGTCGCACTATTTTAAAACAAGCGTCTGGAACGATGTCAAAAAACTGGTCTTCAAATGACGTTGCGATTAATTCACAGGTTTCAAAGAAAATTTCTGGTTCACCAAAATCAGGTTCCGTCATATCACAGAAACCATCCTGGTCTTCTGGAAATTCAACGACCCAATCCGAAACATGCGTCACCGTAATGACTTGTGTACAAGGATTTGATGCATTGTCAGAATCATCAACGGAAGTAAAAGAACGAGTCACTGTACCTGCACCACACTGATCTATCATTACGTTCACCGTCGGTGTAATCGTTACTTCACAGTTGTCAAATGCTGTTGCTGCACCGTAGCCTGCTGCGGTTAATTCTGCTGACTGACAAGCATCTTCGTTGGTTGCATCTTCGCAAGCCAATAAGGCTGCTGCCAAATCATCGGCGTATTCATCACAAGTTAAAGTAGCATTTGGAGGACAAACCAACGTTGGTGCTAATTTATCTTCTATTAAAACCTGAACCATACATTCATTGTAGTTATCCGAACAATCAAATACCCGCAAAGCAACCATTTGAGTCGTGTTGATGTCTTCACAACAGAATGTCACGAATTCGCCATCATCCGGGTCATTGTTCGCATCATTCGGGTCGCCATCATTATCAAAAGTCGTATTGCCCACAATGCCACAATTATCTGTCATTCTGCGTACTTCCAAACGGTCTAAGCAACAATTGTCATAAGAACCATCATCAAATGTTCCAGCAGAAACAACTGCCAATCCATCTGAAGACAAGGATACCTGTGTAATTTCATCACAAATTGCTACTGGCGCAATATCATCTTCTATACATAAATCATAAGTAGTTGATTGTCCAACATTTCCACATGCATCCTCAGCAGTCCAAACCACAAAATAACAGCCAACTGGTAAAGCAGGATTCAATAAACCAAAACCGTTTCCAGAGGAAGTAATTTGTGCTACTGCACTATTCAATGTGATGTCAGCATAAACAAAACCCTGAATGTTCTCTGCGCCCGTACAGTTATCTGTAGCAGTTCCTAAAGCGATTGGTCCTTGTCCTGTACACTGTTGTGGATGTTGAGCAGGAATATTCGCCGATATCGTTACATCTGCACCGACTACGATTGGTGCGGTATCGTCAATTACTTTGATAATTTGTACATTGTCGTCGTCATTTGCATCAAACAATGCAGGGTCAGTGACCACATTTCCAGTACACCAATCCAAAATTGTCCATGTTCTCACTATTTTGAAAACAGGAGAATCTATGCTTGCCGCAAAATCGCAAGTTGACAAAATCTGATCAGCATTAGAATAAGCGTATTTACAATATTCAGCATCTAATGCGCCACCTAATGGGTTGGCATTGCCATTTGCTAATAGAAAGATACCGCTTGGTACACCTGAACCCGTTGGCATATTAGTGCCCGGTACATTATTCGTCAACCGTGGGTCAGTCAAAGCGATATTGGTCAAATCCCAAGCGCCTGTATTGTCAAAAGGTTGAATTGCACCGCCAAATTGTGCCGCAATCGAAGGCATGAGGCGAGTAGAATCAATGATGTATGAATAAGCAGCATATTGCTCACAAGACCATACCAAATCATCTGGAATATCAATCAAATCCGGACGAATCACCGTGATTACTTGCTGACAAGTTGCAGAAGTGTTTCCTTGATTGTCCACGGCGATGAACGTTCGTACAATTGTTACGGTAAATGCGTCGCCTGTTGCTGGATTCGGGTCGCAGTTGTTATCAGTGTTGATAACCTCATCCACCATAATTACAGTTGGATTGGGATCACAATTGTCATTGGCAACTGGTGCAGCAACTAAATTCGCATCTGCAGTACACGCAATTGTTACATCTTGACAATCCAAAACTGGTGCTAATTTATCTTCGACGGTGATGGTTGTCCAACATGAATTGCCACTCACCAAATCCGTTACTGTTCCAATGATATTTTGACCGATATTGGCACTCGTCAATGGGTTTGGAATATTGCTATTTAACCCTTGCGCCAACGTCACTTCATAATTATCAAAACATAAATAATCACCTTCCAACAGCATATCTGGCGTGACCAATGATTCACAATTTTCATCCAAAGAAACTTGAATGTTATTGTTACATCCTAAAGTCGTCGGTGTTGCTACAATATTAATAAACGTTGAAATCGTTTCGGTACAACCAGGGTCAGCTTCTGCTTCTGTTAAAGAGTTAACGCCTTCTGGTGGACCAACAACTACGCCATTTGTTATTTTAAATTGTCCTGCTTCTCCTGCATCAAATGTAAAGGTTACCGGGAAACTACCCGTGCCTAAAGCCGCTGGGTCGATGATATTTGTAGGGACTCCATTTACGGTGAAAGCTGTCGTTCCTGCTGCGCCATTTCCATCACCTTCTAACGTAATTGGGGCAGTATTTACACAAATATCTCCGCTTAAATCTGTGATTAAATTGGCATCTGGATAGAAACAAGTATTGCTCATTTCTAAAGGCGCACCAGGGTTGGCAGGACTATCTACAATAATAGTGTAACCTTGTCCATCCAAATGGATACCTACTAAAGAATAAGTACTGACACCTGCACCAATCACAGTTTCTGTCAACATTGTACCAGCTACGTAAGGCATCATCGTTGCTGGGTTTATCAAGTCGGTTGAGACGATTGTCCAGGTTTGTCCTGTACCTGCCTCTACGACTACCTCCTCATCAAACTCGCCATTTCCACGACAAGTACACGGGTCAAAACCAACCGGACCACCGATATTGGTAATCATCGGCGGAACGCACGCACCCGAAGCGTTTACGTTGACAGTAGCGGTACAATTATCAGTGTTACTGTTGCCATCTGTTACGACTAAAGTTACTGTATTCGGTCCAACATTCAAACAAGTAAATGTATTTGGTGTCACCGAAGTTAAAATGATTGTTCCACAGTTGTCGTTGCTACCATTATCTATATCTGCAGGTAGGATAGTTGCCTCTCCATTCAAATCCAGGTCAACAGTAATGTCTTGACAAATTGCCATTGGCGGCGTGTTGTCAACTGCCGTTCCAATGGTTGCTGTTGTCGTTGCAGTACAAGCATTATTGGTTTGACTTTGAACGGTGATGGTATAAGTATTTGGCGTAAGCCCTGTAAAAGTATTTGAAGTTTGGAATGCGCCACCTATACTATATTCTAAAATACCTGTGCCTGTTGCAGTAATTGTAATTGAACCATCATCTGCGCCAGTACAAGTTTCATCAACGGTTGTTACATCAGTAATCATTACTTCCGTACTTGTTCCTATGGTTGTAGTTAAAGTATCATTACAAACCGCTGAACCTTGAACCTGAACGATTACATCGAAAGTTCCTGCATCTTGTGCAGTGAAAACATTTGTAGTAACAAAGGTTACTCCATTGTCCATTGAATATTCTAAAGTTGCACCAGCTGGTCCAGTTGCATTGACCGTAAATGTACCATCATTTGCAGCAGCACAAGTTTCATCAACAACGTCGATGCTGGTAATATTGACGGCTGTGCCTGCGGCTACGGTTGCCATATCGGTATCATTACAGGCGGCTGTGCCCTGGACTTGTACGACAATATCGTAAGTTGCAGCAGGTTGTCCCGTAAAGCTATTCGTTGTAACAAAAGTTGTTCCGCCATCAATGGAGTATTCTAAGGTGCCAGGTCCAGTTGCGTTAATGGTAATCGTACCATCCATTTCGCCATCACAAGAAGTTGGTGTAGTATTAACGCTGGTAATCTCAACTGCTGTACCTACGGCTATAGTTGCCACATCGG